>DASVTG010000562.1:0-6922 GCA_036387695.1 Hymenobacter sp.
TCGTTCCTGTTCACGGGGGAGGAAGTTTTCAAGAAAATAAAAGTCCTCAGCGGCGGCGAAAAAAGCCGCGTGGCCCTGGCCAAAACCCTGATTTCGGAAGCCAACTTCCTGCTGCTCGACGAACCGACCAACCACCTGGACATGGTGTCGGTGAACATCCTGATTCAGGCGCTGGAGCAATACCAGGGCACGTTCATCGTCATCAGCCACGACCGGTTCTTCGTGGAGAACGTGGCCACCAAAATCTGGTACATCGAGGACTTTCAGCTGAAAGAGTACCCCGGCACCTACGCCGAGTACGAGCAGTGGCAGGAGGACCGCGAGAAAGCCGCCAAGAAAGCCGGCCTGCCCAGCCCCTCGGCCCCCAAGCCCGCTTTCAAAGCCGAAGAGCCCAAAGCAGTGGCCAGCAGCAACGGCCACGACGCCAAGAAAGTCGCCAAGGAGCTGGCCGAAGTTGAAAGCCGCATCACGGTCCTGGAAAAGGAGCTGGCCACGTACGAGGCGCAGCTTGCCGACCCCGGCATTTACGCCAACGCGGCCATGCTGAAGGACGCGACGTTGAAATTCGAAACCGTAAAAAAAGAGCTGACCGCGCAGACCAAGCGCTGGGAAGAGCTGATGTAAGCCCAACATCCCTCTTCCTCAAGAGAAAAAGTGGCGTTGTTGCAGAAATAAGCTTCTGCAACAACGCCACTTTTTCTTACCTGTCTTTTTGGTTTGGCGGTGCGGCCTTCCGGCAGCGGGCCAGGCCGCGGGCATCACCGCAGGTAGCTGGCCTGCACGATGCGCATGGCTTCTTTTTCGTTTTCGGCGCAGCTGCTGCAAAACGTGCCGACGCCATTTACCGGGCCTTCGTATTCCCAGGCGTACGTTTTTGCGGCGCTGGCCTTGGCGCTCGTCACTTTCAGGCCGCTGCCGCTGGGCACCACGTACAGCAGGTGCTTATTCGGAAACCGGACCTTGAAGCCGGGCTTTTCGCTCACCTGCTCTTTGCCGGCGTAGGCCAGCAGGAGGACTTAATGGGGTTTTTCACGGTCCGGCGGCGCCTGGGCTGGCATTTCCAGCGGCAACGCGTACTACGCAGAAAAGCTCCTCAACGCTGCAAAGGCGTGCCCAACCCAGCCGGGGCGACCGGGTTTTCGTGGCCGTCGGCCTTCACCCCGTTTCATTTCTCCGCGCTGACAACCAGGGCGGCCGCGTCAATCTTTATGTCGCCTTCCGGGTACCTCTGCTGCACGGCTTGGTACACTTCGGCTTTGATTTGGTCCTGGGCGGCTTCGTCGGCTTTGCTCAGGCCGGCCACCACGGGGGCCGCTATTTCGTTCATCATCGTCCAGTACACGTCCACCGTTTTGCAGTCCAGCTTGCTGCGCACTTCCTGTTGCGTCACGTTTTTGAAACCCGCCTGCGTGAGCAGGTCGGCCACGAAGCCGTCTTTTGCGCAGCGGAACATGCCGGGCGCGCCGGGCGGGGGCGCGGGCAGGTCCAGGTGGCGGTTGATGGCGGCCATGATGGCCGTGACCCAAAAATTATGCTCGGGGCCGCTCCACACCGAAGTCGCGATTTTTCCGCCGGGCCTGAGCACGCGGTGCATCTCTTGGGCGGCCAGCCGCATGTCGGGGAAAACATGAACCCGAAGCGGCAGCTGATGGCGTCGAAGGCGTTGTCGGCGAAGGGCAGCTCGCACACGTCGCAGGCCCGGGTTTCCACGTTGGTGATGCCGCGGCGCTCGGCGTTTTCGCGGGCCACGGCCAGCATGTCCTCGGCCAGGTCGCTGATGACCACCCGGCCCCCGCGCAGGCGGGAAGCAATGGTGAGGCCCGGCTCGCCGGTGCCGGCGGCCACGTCGAGCACCACTTGGCCGTTGTGCGGGCCGAGGCGGTCAATGATGGCGTCGCCCATGGGCTGCAAAAAGCGCATGGTGAGGTCGTCCCATTTCTTCCAGCCGGAAGAGAATCTGTTCCACGAATCCTTTTGCTGCTCGCGGATTTGTATGAGTTGCTGTTCCATGGCGCGGGATGGCGGGATAAAGTATATGAATAAATATTACCTAATATACTACTTGCTTTCTTAATTAAAAGCTCAAGCATTCAGCAAGTTGCCCGGCACTTCTCGGGCCGCGGGGCTTGGGCGTAGCGGGCCGTACTTTCGCAGCATGCCGTCTCCCATTCCTCCCGTTGCGCTGGGCGCTGGCCCGGGGCTGCAACTCAACTTCACGCCGTTCCCGACGCTGACGACCGAACGCCTGCTGCTGCGGCGGCTGACCCTAGCCGATGCGCCGGCCCTGTTCACGATGCGGGCCGACCCGCAGGTGATGCAGTACATCCCGCGCCCCCTGGCCCAAACCGTGGCCGAAACGGCGCAGTACATTGAAGTCGTCAACGAATCGGCGCGGGAAAACGAGCGCCTGACCTGGGGCATGGCCCTGCGCGACGACCCAGCCCAGGTAATTGGCACCATCGGCTTCGTAAGCTTCAAGCCCGAGCACTTTCGGGCCGAAGTTGGCTACCTGCTGCACACCGGGTGGCAGGGCCAGGGCCTGATGCGGGAAGCCCTGGCCGCGGTGGTTGCGTTTGGTTTTCAGCAGCTGGGGCTGCATTCCATCGAAGCCGTATTGGACCCGGCCAACGTGGCTTCGGCGCGTCTGTTGGAGCGCTGCGGGTTTGTGCGAGAAGGGTTGTTCCGGGAAAACGAATATTACAACGGCAAATTTTTGGACAGCGCGTATTACTCGCTGCTGACCGCGGGCACGCATTAACCCAAGCAAACCGCGGTACTTTTACCCCATACCCCCGCCCGCAACCGGTAGGCTTGCCCAATGGCCCGCCGGCCGCTGTCGTTCCTAAGTCCAAAATGCGCGTTTCCCTCGCTCTCTCCACCCTGCTCTTGGCCGCTGCCTGCGTGCCGCTGGGCACGCCCATCACCAGCACCAGCTCGGCCCCCAGCGGGCAAAAGCCCCCGGAATATTACGCCGACAAAACCCTGCGCTACCAGGACTACGCCTACGGGCCCGACGTGCGCAGCGTGCAGTGCTACGCGGCCACCGGCCAGCAGAGCCAAGTGTTTCAGCCCCCGGTGGTGCCGCTGGGCCAGAGCCAGGCCATCACGCTGGAATTTGACGTGCTGGGCCAGCAAAGCCAGCGCTACACCGCCAAGCTCATTCACTGCGACGTGGACTGGAAACCCTCGGTGCTCACCGATTTGCAGTTTCTCAACGAGATAAACGAGTTTCTGATAACCGACTACCGCATTGGGGTGGGCGGCAAAGTGCCCTACTACCACTACCGCATGCGGGCGCCGGGCGTCAAAATCAGCGGCAATTACTTGCTGGTGGTGCAGGCCCCGGGCAGCGTGCCGGTGGTGTCGCGCCGCTTGGTGGTGTACGAAAACCGTGTGCAAGTGGGCCTCAAGCCCGGCATTGTGGTGGGCGGGCAGGAGCGCTACACCCTGCAGCAGCTCGACTTCGCCGTGGGCTACGCCGGCGTGGACCTGGTGAACCCGGCCGCGGAAGTGAAGGTGGTGCTGCGCCAGAATTTCCGCTGGGACAACGCCAAATACAACCTGCGCCCCACCTTCGTGCGCGACGCCGAGCGCCGGCTCGACTACCAGTACTTCGGCTTTGAAAACGCCTTTCCGGGCCTGAGCGAGTACCGCTTCTTCGACACCCGCTCGGTGCAGGCGGCCGGCATTGGCGTGCTGCACGTAGACCCGCGCACCGCCCCGGTCACCGCCGTGCTCCAGCCGGAAGTCTCGCGCAACAAGCAGGCCTACAACCAGTACCAGGACGCCAACGGCCAGCGCGTGTTCGAAAGCCGCGAGTACGGCAACGGCGACGTGAACGCCGACTACGCCGACGTGACCTTTCAGCTGAAAGCCGAGCAGCCCGCGCCCGGCCCCGTGTATGTGCTGGGCGCCCTCACCGACTGGCAGCTCAAGGACGAGTTCAAGCTGACCTACGACGAGGCCAAGCAGCTTTACACCGGCCACGCCCTACTCAAGCAAGGCTACTACAACTACAGCTTTGCCGTGGCCGGCGCCCGGGGCACGCCCCCCAACGAGGTGTACTTTGAAGGCACGCACCAGGAAACCGAAAACCAGTACGACCTGCTGGTGTACTACCGCCCGCCGGGCACCCGCGCCGACTTGCTCATCGGCTACCAGCAGGTGACCATGAACAGCCGCCAGTAGCCCGGCACTCGGGCCCCACAACCAGCTGCGGTGTACTGCGTTTGAGGCAGCACGGCCAGCCGCCTCGTGCGGCTCTTCGGCTCCTGTCCTTCCTTTAAACGCTCCCACCCATGAAAACACGTTTTCTCCTAAGCTGCGTGGCGGCGGCTTCGCTTGCCAGCGGCTGCGCCACCAACCCCGTCACGGGCAAGAAAGAAGTCATGCTGGTTTCCGAAGGGCAGGAACTGGCCATGGGCCAGCAGTCGGACCCCGCCGTCACGGCCCAGTTCGGCCTGTACCCCGACCCAAAAATCCAGAAATTCATCGACGAGAAAGGCCAGAAGATGGCGGCCATCTCGCACCGCCCCACCCTGAAATACCAGTTTCGGGTGGTGGACTCGCCGGTAATAAACGCCTTTGCCGTGCCGGGCGGCTACGTGTATTTCACGCGCGGCATCATGGCCCATTTCAACAACGAGGCCCAGTTTGCCGGCGTGCTCGGCCACGAGATTGGCCACGTCACGGCCCGGCATTCGGCGCGGCAGCAAACCAAGGCGCTGCTGGGCCAGGTGGGCCTGATGGGCGCCATGATAGCCTCGCCCCGGGTGGCGGAGTTTGGCGAGCAGGCCATGCAGGGCATGCAGCTGCTGTTCCTGAAATTTGGGCGCGACGACGAGCGGCAGTCCGACGAGCTGGGCGTGCAGTATTCGTCCAAAATCGGCTACGACGCCAGCCAGATGGCCGATTTCTTCCAAACCCTGGCCCGGGAGCAGCAGAAGTCCCAAGCCGAAGCCATCCCCGATTTCCTGTCCACGCACCCCAACCCCGAGGACCGGTACAACACCGTGCACCAGCTGGCCGACACCTGGAAGAAGACCAACGGCAGCCCCGCCCTGGCCGTGAACCGCGACCAGTACCTGCGCCTCATCGACGGCCTGGTGTACGGCGAAGACCCCAAGCAGGGCTTCGTGGAAAACGGCACGTTCTACCACCCGGAGCTGAAGTTTCAGATGCCCGTGCCCACCGGCTGGAAGCACCAGAACACGCCGCAGCAGTTCCAGATGGCCGACCCCGCCGGCAAGGGCCTGCTGATACTGATGACCGCGCCCGGCACCAGCCTGGATGAAGCCGCGGCGGCCGTCACGAAGCAGCTGAGCTTGCAGGCCACCGACTCGCGCCGCACCACCATCAACGGCTTTCCCGCCATCGCCTTCGTGGCCGACCAGGTGCAGCAGGACCAGCAAACCGGCCAGCAAGCGGCTGGCGTGCGCGTGCTGGGCCACGTCATTCAGGACGGCAAAACGCTGTACGCGCTGCTGGGCGTGGCCGCGCCCGCCGATTTTCCCACGTACGCGCCCCAGTTCACCGGCGTGGCCGAGGCTTTCCGGCGCCTCACCGACCGCGACAAGCTCAACCGCCAGCCCGAGCACATTCGCATCAAAAAGCTGAGCTTGCGCAGCAACCTGGCCCAGGCCCTCACGGCCAACGGCGTACCGGCCAAGCGCCACGAAGAAATGGCCATTCTCAACGGCATGCAGCTCAACGAACAAGTGAACGCGGGCTCGCTGATAAAGGTGGTGGGAAAATAACTGGCATGTTGTTGGTTTAGCACCCAGTAGGCTTGCCCTGAAACCCTGTATTCGAACGCTCGTTTGCAGGCTCAACCGTCGCATCTTTCGCGACAACTCAGCTTTTTGGATATGAACTTCTCCCCCGTGCGCCTCGGCGCTGCCCTCGTCCTGCTTGGCTCCCTGGCCAGCGCCACTCCCACTAGCCGCGTCGACCAAGGCCCCCAGCCCGACCCGCAGGTAATTGCCCAATTCGGCCTCTACAACAACCCCACCCTCCAGCGTCTCATCGACACCAAAGGGCAGCAGATGAACAAGGTATCGGACCGCCCCGGCAACTACGGCTTCACCATCGTCGACTCGCCGATTATCAACGCCTTTGCCACCCCCGACGGCCACGTGTACTTCACGCGCGGCATCATGGCCCACTTCAACAACGAGGCCCAGTTTGCCGGCGTGCTCGGCCACGAGCTGGGCCACATCACGGCCAAACACGGCCAGAGCCAGCAGCGCCGCTCCACCGTGGCCGGCATCGGCCTGCTGCTGGGTTCGATTGTGGCCCCCAAGCTGGCGCAGTCCGTCGGTGGCATTGCGCAGCAGGGCTTGGGCGTGCTGTTCCTGAAATACGGCCGCGACGACGAGCGCGAATCCGACCAGCTGGGCGTGAAATACTCCACCAAAATCGGCTACGACGCCAGCTACATGGCGGACTTCTTCCAGACCTTGCAGCGCAGCGAGCAGGCCAGCGGGGGCTCCAGCACGCCCACGTTCCTGTCCTCCCACCCCAACTCGGCCGACCGCTACGCCACCGTGAAGAAGCTGGCGGCGCAAGCCAAACAAAACGCCGGCGGCCAGCAGCTGAACGTGGGCCGTGACTCCTACCTGCGCATGCTGGAGGGCCTGCCCTACGGCGAAGACCCGCGCCAGGGCTTCGTGGAGGGCGGCGTCTTCTACCACCCCGACCTGAAGTTCCGCATGCCCATTCCCTCGGGCTGGAAGTCGCAGAACTCGCCCACCCAGTTCCAGATGGGCGAGCCCAACGGCAAAGCCATTATCGCGCTGGTGCCCGCCTCGGGCGGCTCGCTCGATGCGGCCGCCCAGGCCCTGGCCAAAGCCGTGGGCCTGCAGTCGGCCAACGCCCAGCGCACCACCATCAACGGTTTCCCGGCCGTCGTGATGCAGGGCCA
>DASVTG010000563.1:0-3482 GCA_036387695.1 Hymenobacter sp.
ATGCGGGCCACGTCCTCGGCGGAGGCGCGGAACTCCATGGCCGTCACGGCTTCAGCAATGAGGTCGGCGATGCGCGGGCCTATCATGTGCACGCCCAGGATTTCGTCGGTGGTTTTGTCGGCCAGCACCTTCACGAAGCCGTCGGTGTCGCCGCTGGCGCGGGCCCGGCCGCTGGCCTTGAAGGGAAAGGAGCCCACTTTGTAGCCCGTGCCCTGCTCCTTGAGCTGTTCTTCGGTGTAGCCCACGCCTGCCACTTCGGGCCAGGTGTACACCACGCCGGGGATGAGCAGGTAGTTGATGTGCGGCTTCTGGCCCACGATGGTTTCGGCCACGAACACGCCTTCCTCCTCGGCCTTGTGGGCCAGCATGGCGCCGCGCACCACGTCGCCGATGGCGTAGATGCCGGGCACGTTGGTTTGCAGGTGCTCGTCGACCTTGATGCGGCCGCGCTCTTCCATTTCCACGCCCGCGGCTTCCAGGTTGAGTCCCGCGGTGTAGGGCACGCGGCCCACGGCCACCAGGCAGTAGTCGCCGTCAAACTTCACTTCTTCGCCCTTGGCGTTGGTGGCGGTCACGGTCACGGCATCGCCCTCGCGGGTGGCGCCGGTCACTTTGTGGCTGAAGAAAAATTCGATGCCGATTTTGCCCAGCACGCGGCGCAGCTCCTTGCCCAGGCCGCGGTCCATGGTCGGGATGATGCTGTCCATGAACTCCACCACCGACACTTTGGCGCCGAGGCGGGCGTACACGGAAGCCATTTCGAGGCCAATCACGCCGCCGCCAATCACAATCATGTGCTTGGGCACTTCGCGGATGTTCAGGGCCTCGGTGCTGGTGATGATGCGCTGCTTGTCCTGCTTGATGAACGGCAGCACCGTGGGCTTGGAGCCGGTGGCGATGATGACGTTTTTGGTCGCAATCTGCTGGGCCTCGCCGCCGGCCGTGGGCGCGATGCTGATGTGGGTTTTGTCAACGAACGAACCCACGCCGGTGAGGACGTCGATTTTGTTCTTCTTCATCAAATAGGCGATGCCGTCGACGTTGGCCTTCACCACGCCGCCCTTGCGGTCTATCATGCGGTTCATGTCCACCGTCAGGTTTTCCAGGCCGATGCCGTGGTCCGCAAACACCGAATGGGCGTTGTGGTAGTGCTCCGACGAGTCGAGCAGGGCCTTGCTGGGGATGCAGCCCACGTTGAGGCAGGTGCCGCCCAGGGTGGGGTATTTCTCGATGAGGGCCGTTTTGAGGCCGAGTTGGGCGCAGCGGATGGCGGCCACGTAGCCCCCAGGACCGGAGCCGATGACGGTGACGTCGTATTGATTCATAGAGCCGAATGTTCGGTGATGGTTCGCGGCGCGAAGGTACGGGCTGAGCCGCTTGCGGCACTTCTCCCCACCTAGAGTAATTGCCGAGCCTTAAAGCCGCAACAAGCGCCCCGGCGGCTACTTGCGCAGCAAGAAAGGCCCCAGCACCAGCGCATCCAGCCCCGACTGGAAGTAGCAGTCCAGGGCGTCGGCCGGCGACTCCACCAGCGGCATGCCGTTCACGTTGAAGGAGGTATTGAGAAGCACCGGAAAGCCGCTGAGCGGCTCAAACTCCAGCAGGAGCTGGTGAAAGAGGGGATTGTCGGCGGCCCGCACGGTTTGGAGCCGGCCGGTGCCATCGTCGTGCGCCACGGCGGGCAGCCGCGCTGGCAGCTCGGGCCGCAGCGCAAACACCTTTTCCATAAAATACGCCGTTTCGCCGGCTGGCAATTCAACTATTTCGTGCTGGCGCTCTTCCGGCACGGCCGGCGCAAAGGGCCGGAAGCCTTCGCGGTGCTTGATGCTGGCGTTCACGCGGGCTTTCATGTCGGGGCGCGTGGGGTCGGCGAGGATGCTGCGGTGGCCCAGGGCCCGCTGGCCGAACTCGGAAGCGCCCTGAAACCAGCCCAGCACCAGCCCCTGGTGCAGCAGCGCGGCCGCGGCGGCCGGTACGTCGGCGAGGCGCTCGTAGGGCAGCCTGCGCCGTTGCAGCTCGGCTTCGAGGGCGGCTTCCGGGTATTCGCGGCCGAAGAAATTGTGGCGGCTGGGCGCACCAGCCGGGTCCGAATGGCCCAGCACAAAGCGCCGCCCGTACAGGGCGCTGCCCACGCTGATACCGGTATCGTCGGGGGTGCCGCCGATGAAAATTTCGGTGTACGGCGTGCGCTCGCGCAGCTTGCCGTTGAGCACGGAGTTCATCAGCACGCCGCCGCCAAGCACGAGGCGGCGCTGGCCGGTGCGGGCGTGCAGGTTGGTCAGCAGCTCAAACACGGCTTCCTCCACCAAGTGCTGCACGGTGGCTACGATGTCGTACTCCCGCTGGGTGAGCTCGGCGCTCGGCGCCAGCGCGGGCCCCAGCAGCGCCTCCAGCTTGGGCGAGTAGTAGTGCGGCGTGAACGGCAGGAAAAATTCAAAATAGCTCAGGTCCACTTCGTAGCGCAGGCCCGATACCGTGAGCAGGGGCCGCAGCTGGTGGTAGTGGGTGCGCCAGTTGCCGCGCGCGGCCAGGGCCATTATCTTCCACTCGTCGCCGTTGGGCTGGAAGCCGACGAACTCGGTGAAGGCCGAATAAAAGAGACCCAGCGAGTGCGGCGTGCGGTTGGCGGCCAGCTCGGTGAGGCCCGCGGGCGTGGCGGTGCCCAGCAGGCCGGTGGTGGTTTCACCAAAGCCGTCGGCAACGAAAAAGTCGGCCGTGGCGAAGCCCGACGGCAGCAAGGCATTGGCCAGGTGGGCGTGGTGGTGGTTGACGTAGTGCAACCGGGTTTGCTGGCCCGCAAAGCCGTGCAGGCTTTGAGCAATGTCGGCCACGCCGCCGGAGAGCGCGGCCAGCTCATTGAGCGCGAGCTGGGCAAGTTGGCCACGGTCCTGGAAGGCGGTGCTGAGCGCCAGCGTGGGCTTGGCCAGATAAGGCGCGGGGTTCCAGCCGATGAACACCTCGGTCACGTCCGTCAGCGCAATGCCGGCCGTTGCGCAGCAGTACCGAATGGCCTGGCGCGGAAACGACTTGTCCTGCTTCACGCGGCTGAGCCGTTCCTCCGCAATGGCCACCCGCACTGCGCCATCGGGCCCCAGCAGGCAAGCCGACGAGTGGAACCCACTACAGTTGATACCCAGAATCACAGGTGGCATAAGCGCGCGTTGGTGGTCGAAGCGGCAAATTACTCCCCAGGCGCCCGGCGCGCCCGCTTGCCCTGCTGCGCCGCGCCAAGCAGCTCGCCCGCTTCATCGAACTGAAATCGTTCGCTTATAGCTGCTTCGGCCAATTCGGCAAGACGCTTTCTTGCCCTATTATCCACACACTCCAGGAGAGAAATGCCCAATGCTGGCACGGTTGGAGCGCAACCTTTTCTCAGCCGGAGGAAGGCCGCGCTAAAGAATTTCATCAAAAAGCCCGGCAAGGTTGCCAGGCTTTTCGCAACCCAGAGCGGTTTGGGAGGGCAGTAGCGCGACCGTGCCCGG
>DASVTG010000564.1:0-1996 GCA_036387695.1 Hymenobacter sp.
CGCGGCCCTGATGCTGGAAGCCGAATAATATGCTTTAGGCTAGAGTATTACAGAAGCCCCGGGCCTTTGCGGTTCGGGGCTTTTTTGTGCGCTATGCGTTCGGTACGCGGGCAGTTCATCGTGCGCGGGTAGCTTGCAGCCTTTGGGGCCGGCTGCGGCTCTTTCGTGCACACCTTCATTGCTGCCATTCGTGCGTACTGCTTTTCTGTTTTTGCTCACTCTTGGTGTTGGCTGGGCCCGGCCGGCCTCGGCCCAATCCACCACGCCACTGCCCGTGCACGCGGTGCGCAGCATCGACCCCGCCGATACCGACTTCCGGGACCTGGAATTCCTGGCTCAGGAAATCGGCGCAGCGCGCGTGGTGATGCTGGGCGAGCCCACCCACGGCGAGGGCAACGTGTTTGAAGCTAAAATTCGCCTGCTGCGCTTTCTGCAGGAGAAAATGGGGTTTACCACTGTGGCGTTCGAGAGCGGTTTTTACGACTTGCACCGGGCGCAACAGGCGCTGGAAGCGGGCAAAACGGCGCAGGAGGCGCTGGGCAATAGCGTGTTTCCGGTGTGGACCAGCACCCAGGAGTTTCAGGGCTTGCTGCCGCTGGTGGGCAAAGGCAAGCTGCGCGTGGCCGGCTTCGACCCGCAGCTGAGCGGCGAATACGGCGAAGCACTGGTGGAGGAGCTACAGGCTTTTCTGGCGCCTGAGAAGGGCAGCGCCGGCCTCAACTACGACTATTTGGAAGAAGTGGTCGGCTACATGGGCGAGCGGTACACGTTCCTGCCCACGGGCAGGCTGGCTGATTTCGAGAAAGAGTTGGCCAAAGCGACGCGCCTCGTGGGCAAGGCGGCCACGGGAACCGCGCCCAAACGCCGCGCCGAAGCCCAGTTTTGGCAGCAATGCCTGCGCAGCTTGCTGGCCCAGGCCCGCGACTACGCGACCAACGACCCCGGTGCCAAATCCGAGCAGGAATTCAAGGCCGCTGACAGCAACCCGCGCGATGCCCAAATGGCCGACAACCTGCTGTGGTACGTAAAACAGCACCCGCAGGAAAAGGTATTGTGCTGGGGTGCGCTGCCCCATTTGGCCAACAAAACCCAGGTGCTCGCAAACGCCGAAATTCAGGCTTACCGCCCCATGGGCCAGGCGGTGAAAGCGGCCCTGGGCACCGACCAAGTGTACGTGCTGGGAACCTTGGCTGGCGGCGGCCGGCACGGCTTCCCGGCCATGGGCTACAAGCCGGTGCCCCTGCCCGCGGCCGGCTCGCTCGAGGCCGAACTGCTGGCGCAGCCCGCCGACTACGCTTTTGTGAGCCTGAAGCACGACGCGCCGGGCCGGGAGTTGACTACGTACGCGCTCCAATACGAGCCGCTTGCCGGGCCCTGGAGCGAGGTGGTGGACGGATTTCTATTTCTGCGGAGCGTGGAGCCGCCGCACGGGGCCGTTGGTGGCGTGGTCCCGCTGGCCGCGGATACCGCAGCGGCCCGCCGCTCGCCCACGGCCTTGAACCCCGCGGCCCGCCCCCAGCGCGTGCGCCTGGCGGCTAGCGCCGCGGGGCCGGCCGTGCGCGGCGTGGTGCTCGACCGCAAGACGGGCCAGCCCGTGCCCTACGCCTCGGTGTCGTACCCGAGCCAGGGCGTGGGCACGGTGGCCGACGAACAAGGCCGCTTCGGGCTGCCGCGGGCCGCCGCGGGCGCGGTGCAAGTGAGCAGCGTGGGCTACGCCACCGCGAGCGTGACGCCGGGGCCGGGCGCTGCGGCGCTCACGGTGCGCCTGGTGCCGGCCGCCTACGAGCTGCAGGACGTGCAAGTGCGGGGCGAGTCGTTGGACCCGCGCAAGATTATGAAGAAGGTGCTGGCGGCGCTGCCGGCCAACTACGAGCAGCAGCATTATTCCGCCGAAGTGTACACCTACCGCCGCAGCACCAACTACGACACGCTGAGCTACGAAACCGAATACGTGAGCCGGCTATTCGAGCCCGCCGGCTTCCGCAACTGGGCCGGG
>DASVTG010000565.1:0-3414 GCA_036387695.1 Hymenobacter sp.
CACCCCGCCCCACACGGCCGAGCCGACGGCGTAGCTTCTGGGCACGGGCACCTCGGTCACCGTCGGCGTATTCGTTGGGGAGCCGTACGTAGGTTGAATGAGGGCGCATTCCGTTTTGGTCAAGCCCGACGTTTTTACCCACTCGGTCAGCGTGGGCGTGCGCATGTCGGCAATGAGGTCGTACTGATGCGCTTGGTTGATGGCTTCGGCCACGGAGCGTCCGGCAGTTTTGGCCACTAGAAATCCCACGGCGCACAAGCGGCCGTCGCGGTCGATGAAGCAAGCCTTGCGTTCGCCGGGGTAGTCATAATTGCGCGGAAACACTCCCGCCACCCAGTATTGGTGCAGCAAGTCGAGCACTTGCGCTCGCCGCTGGGCTAGCCTGGGGCTCAGGCCGGTGGTGGGGCGCTGGCGCAGCTCACGCTCGGCGTAGGCCAGGTGGGCTTGCACCCGGGCATCGTCGTTGGTGCTCACGGTGGGCTTGTGGCCAGTGGCCGCCACATAGCCAGCGTTGCCCACCAGCACGTTCACTTGGTCCGTGGCCACCGGGGCGGAGGATTGGTGCTGGCAAGCCGTCAGGCCCAAGCCAAGCAGCAGAAAAACATACAGCTTTTTCATGAAAATGGGAGGCAGATGCGTAGGAATATTCCCACGTTTCCGCCTGACCTGCCACCCCAGGCAGAAGTTGCACAGCGCAAGTAAACGCGCAGCCTTCCGCCTCCATTTCTAGCAAGCGTTAACTGCGCTTAGCGGCTAAAAAGCGGCTGATTTCCCACACGTACTTGTCGCCGTAAGCAGCCTCCGTAAGGGTATACATGCCCTGTAAATGGCCGCCCTCGAAGGTGAGCACCTGCCGCCGCTGCCGCCGCCGGGCCACCCGCGCCACGGCCACCGAATCGGCCAGCGGCGTGTTGCTGTCGGCGGTACCGGCCACCAACAGCCAGGGGCAATTCACCCGGCGGGCCACCAGAGCGTACTCTGTGGCTTCCGGAGGCAGGGTCACCACTTTCTGGCGGCGCTGCAATTGCTCGGCCACCAAGCGTTGCGGGCTGGCCACGTAGCCTTCCGAAATGAAAAAGTCACACTTTGACGTCGCGGCCACTTCGGAGCCCATGATGGTGCCCATCGAAAATGCCATGATGCCGGTGCGGTTGCGTGGAAACCGACGCCGGGCATCGGTCAGCACGGTGCGCAAATCCACGGCAAACTCGGGGTAGTATAAGCGCTGCGGGTCCAACGCCACATCGGCGCTGTGCCCAAACCCGCGGTAATCGAACAGGTACACCCGGTAGCCCTCGCGGGCCAAGGCCAGCGTTTGATTGAGCCATTGCGACATGTTGCCGGCGTCGCCGTAGGCCAGCACCATCGTGGTGTGGCGGTCGGGCACGTCGGCAGCGGGCTCCACCACCCAGCCCACCAGCTGCACCTTGTCGGGGGTGGTAACGGCCACGGTTTCGTATTTCAGCCCCAACGAATCCGGAGTGGCTATCCAGACTTTGCTGGGTTTGATAGCCCAAGCAGTGGCAGTTTGGAGTAGAAAAAAGGCAAGTAGTAGGCGACGCATCATACCCGTTGGGTTCTTAAAATCGGCCACCATCGACCGTTGTGCTTTGCCATAGACCGAAACAACTGGACCGTGTTGCATCGAGGAGGTAAAACTTGGCTAAGTCAGGGGCGCTGAGTTGCTGCCAGCGTCCGCGCCAACTGAAAGCCGGCGCCGCGCGGCCAGTTGCCCCAGGTGGAATGCCCGAGCTGCTGAGCCGCTTCGTCGCCGTAGAAAAAAGTGAGCAGCGTGGCAGAGTACCAAGCCGGTTGAGTTCCGCTCTTGCAACGCCTGCGCGGCTATTTAGTCAGCACCAAGCGCCTGGAATTCCCGCAGTTTGTCCACCAGTGCCTCCTTGGCCATGGGATTATAATGCATGACTAGCACCGCTAAATCCGCTTTGGTGTTCCCGTTCAGCAATTCCAAATGCGCTTGGAAACGGACTCGGTCGCGGGGCTTTTCATAGAGCTCCAGCATTAGCCCCAGTACCGGCAGCACCTCAAATGGCATGGCGCGTCGATTAACTACCTGACCTGAACCAAACCTAGGTTTCCGTCAGCACGGTCTTAAAACCGGCCAAGGTGCCATCGGCGGTGCGGCCCAGGGCGTAGGCGTGCACTTCGGGGCCGGTGCCCACGCGGTAAACCTGCGTGTCTTCCATTTCCTGCTTCATATACATTTGCAGGGCCTTGTAGCGGTTGGCCAGGTTCACGTCGCCCAGCACGCCGTCATCAGCCGTGTGGTTGCGCAGAAACTGGGTCAACTCTATGGTTTCCACTTTGGCATCGGCGGGCTCGCCCACCAGCTCCAGCAAAGCCTTGTTGGTCAGCTCACCGCCGGGCGCGGCGTAGGCCACGGCTTCCAGTGGCGCGTCCGATTCGCTCATGAAGTGCAGGCCCTGCACCATGTCGGCCAGCTGGGGCGGCACGGCGGCACCAGTCGTGCGCCGGGCACTGGCCTGGCCACTGGTTTGCTCTTTTAGGCCGCTGCCCCCTTCCACTTTGGCGGCAATGGCGGTGGCCAGCTCCTGCATGCGGGCTTCGGGTACTTTTATTTTCGGATTGGCGAAATTCATGTCCGCTACCTTCTGCATCGGAATGAGGTGAATGTGCGCGTGGGGCACCTCCAGGCCAATCACGGCCACGCCAATGCGCTTGCTGGGCACGGCGGCTTTCACGGCCTTGGCCACGCGCTGCGCAAACACGTGCAGCGACGCCAGCTCGGCCTCGGGCAAGTCGAAAATGTAATCCACCTCCTTCTTCGGTATCACCAGCGTGTGCCCTTCCACCAGCGGCGTGATGTCGAGAAAAGCCAGGTGCTTGCCGTCTTCGGCCACTTTATAAGCCGGCAGCTCGCCGGAAACGATGCGCGAAAAAATAGAAGCCATAGAATTTGGTCGTCAGTTGTGGGTTGTCGGTGCAAGTAAATACGGAGGAGTTGCCCGCGCGGCTACCAAATGGCCAACACGCAAAAAGGGCAGCACCTCACGGCACTGCCCTTTTAACTAACAAGGAGCAACTAAATGCCTAGCGCGTTATTTCCAATATCTGAAACTGCAGCTTGCCCGCCGGCACGGTTATTTCGGCCGTGTCGCCGGCCGATTTGCCCAGCAGGCCTTTGCCAATGGGCGACTTCACCGAGATTTTGCCGGCGGCGAGGTTGGCTTCTTCCTCGGCCACCAGCGTGTAGTCGAGCACCATGTTGTTCTTCAGGTTCTTCAGCTTCACCTTGCTCATGATGAGCACTTTGCTGAAGTCCATGTTGGTCTCGTCGATAACGCGGGCGTTGCCGACCACTTCTTCGAGCTTGGAGATTTTCAGCTCCAGCAGGCCCTGGGCGTCCTTGGCGGCGTCGTATTCGGCATTCTCGCT
>DASVTG010000566.1:0-15621 GCA_036387695.1 Hymenobacter sp.
CCGTAGAAATCCAGGTATTCCTGGCCTTGGTCGTCCCACAGTTTGGCGCCGAGCGCCTTTACGGGCGTGATGTTGACGAGCGGATAAACGTTGAAAAGCTCCATGTGAAATAGAGGTTAGATGTTAGAGCTTAGGAAAAGAACGTCATGCAGAGCAGAGCGAAGCATTTCGCGTGCACTGCTATTTCAATTGTTGCAACGGTTTTGGTTACTACCCCGAGCGAGATGCTTCGCTGCGCTCTGCATGACGTTCGGGTAATTCATTAAGCTTACAAAAGCCCAGCCTTCAAATTCAATCCCGTCGTTTCCGGCAGCCCGAACAGCAAGTTCATGTTCTGCACGGCCTGGCCCGAAGCGCCTTTCACCAGATTATCAATTACCGACGTAATCAATAGTTGCTTACCCTGTTTTTGCACGTGCAGCAGGCATTTGTTGGTGTTCACCACCTGCTTGAGGTGAATTTCCTTATCCGAAACGGTGGTGAACGGCGCGTCGGCGTAGAACTGCTTATATAGCTCCCGCGCCTCATCCTGCGTCAAATCCGACGGCGTGTAGACGCTGGCGAAAATGCCCCGCGAGAAATTGCCGCGGTAGGGGATGAAGTGAATCTCCGCTTCTGATTGCGGCTGCAGCTGCGCCAAGCTCTCGCCGATTTCGCCAAGGTGCTGGTGCGTGAAGGGCTTGTAGATGGACACGTTGTTGGTGCGCCACGAGAAATGCACCGTCTCCGACAGGCTTTGACCCGCGCCGGTCGAGCCGGTGATGGCCGAGACGTGGATGTCATCGGTGAGCTTGCCAGCCTTCGCCAGCGGCAGCAGCGCCAGCTGAATGGCCGTGGCGAAGCAGCCAGGATTGGCAATGCTCTGGGCCTGCTGGATGCGGCTTTTATTTAGCTCCGGTAGTCCATACACAAATTCGCGGCCTTGAAATTCGGCATCAGCTTCCAAGCGGAAGTCGTTGCTGAGGTCGATGATGTGCGTGGTTTCGGGTAGGGAGTTTTTCTGGAGCCAAGCCTTGGAATTGCCGTGGCCGAGGCACAGAAACACCACGTCCTCGTCGCCAGCCAGTTCCGAGGCAAACACCAAGTCGGTTTCGCCCACCAAGTCGTCGTGTACTTGGTAAATGGGGTTGCCCGCGTTCGAAGAACTCACGATGCCGCCCAACTCCACGTACTCGTGGTGCAGCAGAATGCGGATGAGCTCGCCGGCCGTATACCCGGCGCCGCCCACAATGCCAGCCTTAATTTTCATCGTGCAGGCTGCCGCTAATCTTCAATTGGTTGCCGAAAATCTTGATGAAGCCGCGCGCGTCGCGGGCATCCCAGGCGTTGTTTTCCTCGCCGTAGGTGGCCACTTTCGACTGCATCATGTCGTACTTCGACTCGATGCCGAGCAACTCGAATTGGTAGGGTTTCAGGTTGACGAACACCTTGCCCGAAACGTGTTTCTGCGACGACTCCAGGAAGGCTTCCATGTCGCGCATCACCGGGTCGAGGTACTGCGCCTCGTGCAGCAGCGTGCCATACCAGTTGGCAATGTAGTCCTTGTGCAGCAGCTGCCAGCGCGTGCTGGTGTGTTTCTCCAGCAAGTGGTGGGCTTTAATGAGGATGAGCGGGGCCGGGGCCTCAAAACCCACGCGGCCTTTGATGCCCAGAATGGTATCGCCCACGTGAATGTCGCGGCCCACCGCGAAGGCCGCGCCCAACTCGTTCAGCTTCTGAATCAGGGTTATTGGGTCCAGCGTCTCGCCATTCAATGCCACCGGCTCACCTTTTTCGAAGGTGATTTCCACGCGTTCCGAATCCTGGCGTTGCAGCTGCGACGGGTAGGCACTTTCGGGCAGGGCTTCGTGCGAAGTCAGCGTTTCCACGCCGCCCACGCTCGTGCCCCAGATGCCTTTGTTGATGGAGTAGCGAGCCTTTTCCCAGCTCATTTCGAAGCCCTGCTTTTGCAGGTACTCAATCTCAGCTTGGCGCGACAGTTTCAGGTCGCGGATGGGAGTGAGGATTTCGGTTTTGGGCGCGATAACCGAGAAAGCCACGTCGAAACGCACTTGGTCGTTGCCAGCGCCGGTGCTGCCGTGCACGATGTAGTCGGCCTCGTTGGCGCGGGCGTACTCGGCAATGGCCAGCGACTGGAACATGCGCTCGGCGCTCACGCTCAGCGGGTAGGTGTCGTTCTTCAGCACGTTGCCAAACAGCAGGTAGCGCAGGCAGTCCTGGTAAAAGCGCGTGGTCACATCAATTACCTCGTGTTTCACAGAGCCCAGCTCGTAGGCGCGCTTCTCAATGGCGGTCAATTCCTCGGCCGAAAAGCCGCCCGAATTGACAATAACCGTGTGGACTTCCAGGTCGAGCTCGCGCGACAAATACACGGCGCAAAACGACGTATCGAGGCCGCCGCTGTAGGCGAGAATGGCTTTCTTCTTCATTAGGATGCAGAATCGGTTTCGGGGGTGGGGGCAGCGTTGGTGCCTATGGGAAGCGGTGGCGTGGCCATGGACGCAAAATTGGGCACCTGGACCTGCACGAGCTTATCGGCGGCATCGAAAAGCATGCCGGTGCACAGGCACATTTTGCGCTCGTTTTCCATCAGAATGCCGAAGTTTTTGCAGCTTTTGCAGCCTTTCCAGAAGTCCTCGCTTTGGGTCAGCTCCGAGAATGTGACCGGCTCGTAGCCCAAGTCGGTGTTGATTTTCATCACAGCCAAACTGGTCGTGATGCCGAATATCTTCGCCTGCGGGTATTTCGAACGCGACAGGTCGAACACTGCCTGTTTGATGGCCCGGCCTACGCCGCTTTTGCGGATTTCGGCGTTTACCACAAGGCCGGAATTGACGACAAAATTTTTGTCTTCAAACGTTTCGATGTAGCAAAACCCCGCCAGCCGGTCGTCGACAAACGCTATGATGCTGTCGCCGCTTGCCATCTTTTGGGCCACGTAGGCCGGCTCGCGCTTGGCGATGCCGGTGCCCCGCGTTTTGGCCGACTCGACGTACCATTGGCATAATAAGTCAGCGTACTGCGCGTCCGCTGCCGTTGCAACCCGAATTGTCATTGATTATTAAAAACTTAGGGATAGATGCGCGGCTGTCCGGACCACCCGTTTCGTGCGGGTAATTCCTGCTAAAGCACAAACCTGTCTGTAAGTTGAGCGGATACTGGCCCGGCTCAAAAGGGCTGGCCAAGGGGCCAACATGCGGCTGTTGAAGCCGCTAGGGTCGTCGCACCAGGGCGCAAGCGGTTTTGCACACGCCGGCTACTCCTGGCCAGGCGGCCGGGGCGGGCAAAGTGAACATAAAAACCGAGAGGGGCATGGCGGAATAATGTCGATTCGGCGCTCTAACGAAGAGCCGGACCAAGAGGTTCATTTCTGCAGCAAAGGTAAAAGCCCCTACTTTTGCCTGCAACCTTTCTCGCGGGTTTTTTGAAATAGCCGCTGCCCGCCAAGAGGTTTGAGCCAATGTGAACCAGTGATGAAGCCCGAGTTAAAAGTATTTAAAATTGGCGGCGGTATAATTGACCAAGAGCCCGACTTGCTGGAGTTTGTCCGGCTATTTGCTCAAATAAAAGGACCCAAGATTCTCGTGCACGGCGGAGGAAAAGGTGCCAGCGAAATGATGAAGAACCTGGGCATTGCGCCGCAGATGGTGAATGGCCGGCGCATCACCGACGCCGTCGCGCTTGACCTGGTGACGATGTTCTACGCCGGCAAAACCAATAAGCAAATCGTGTCGGCGCTCCAGCGCCACGGCGTCAATGCGCTGGGGCTCAGCGGGGCAGACGGCAATGTTATTTTGGCTACAAAACGGCCGGTGCGCGAGATAGATTATGGGTTTGTGGGTGATTTGAGCGAAGCCAGTGTGAACGCGGAGCTCGTTCACCAATTTCTTCTGCTGAATTTAACCCCCGTTTTTTGCCCCATTAATCACGACGGACACGGCCAACTACTAAATACCAACGCCGACACCGTTGCCGCCTCTGTAGCAAAAGCTTTGAGCAGCAAATACGCGGTTGAACTCCATTTTTGCTTTGAGAAGAAAGGGGTTCTAAGCGATGTAGCCGACAACGAATCAGTAATTACTAAAATAACGCTGGCCGATTACGCCGAGTTACGAGAAAGTGGAGGAATTGCTGATGGCATGCTGCCAAAGTTGGAAAATGCGTTTGATGCGTTACAATTCGGGGTTGATAAAGTAATTATTGAGCATGCGCTGTACATTGGCGAAACGTTAAAAACCACCTTATGTCTGAATTAATAAATCAACTAAGCGATGATGCCGTTGACTTATTAATGCGGCTAATTAAAACGCCTTCGTTCTCCCGGGAAGAAGCCGCTACCGCCGCACTTATCCAGGAGTTTCTGGGGGCGCGCGGGGTGGCGTCGCAAAGGCAGGGCAACAACGTGTGGGCCATTTCTGCGCATTTTGATGCGCAAAAGCCCACGATATTGCTCAACTCTCATCACGACACGGTGAAGCCGGGCACGGGCTGGACACAGGAGCCATTTGGTGCCGTGCTTGCGGGCGATAAATTAGTAGGCTTGGGCAGCAACGATGCAGGAGCTTCGGCAGTGAGCTTGTTGGCGACCTTTCTGTATTTCCAGGACAAAGCGAATGCCTTTAATTTGATTTGTGCAATTACCTCAGAAGAAGAAATATCGGGCCCGAATGGCATTCGCAGCGTGCTGCCGGCGTTTGGAAATATTGACTTAGGAATTGTGGGGGAGCCCACCGGGATGAATCTGGCCATAGCCGAAAAAGGCCTGATTGTGTTGGATGGCACGGCCCATGGCAAAACCGGTCACGCTGCCCGGGACGAAGGAGAAAATGCCTTGTACAAAGCCCTGGACGACATTCAGTGGCTGCGAGAATATCAATTCCCAAAGGTGTCGCCGCTACTTGGCCCGGTGAAGGTGACGGTGACGCAAATAAATGCCGGCACGCAGCACAACGTGGTGCCCGACCGTTGCCGGTTTGTGGTGGATGTGCGCACAAATGAGTTATACCAGAACCAAGAAGTGGTTGACTTAATAAAAGCCAATGTGGAGGCGGAAATAATTCCTCGTTCTACGCATCTTAATTCTTCCAGTATTAGCGAGAACCATCCGCTGGTGCGCAAAGGAGTGGCCATGGGCAAGCATATTTACGGCTCGCCGACCCTGTCGGACCAGTCAATGATGCCTTTTGCAACCTTGAAAATGGGGCCCGGGGAAAGCGCCCGCTCGCACACGCCGGATGAGTATATTCTGCTGAGTGAAATACGAGCGGGCATCCGGGACTACATCGAATTGCTGACGGATTTTACGTTTTAATTAGTGCCCTATGAAGATTTGGGAGAAAGGTTTTTCGGTGAATGACACCATTGAGAAATTCACCGTGGGCCAGGACCGGGTGCTGGACATGTACTTGGCGCCGTTTGACATGCTGGCTTCAAAAGCGCACGCCAACATGCTGGCCAAAGTTGGCTTGATTTCCGAAACAGAGCGCGAAGAATTGATAAGCGGGCTGGATGAGCTACTGGCGCAGGTGGCCGCGGGCACGTTTCAAATCGAAGACGATTTTGAAGACGTGCACTCCAAGATTGAGCATTACCTGACCGAGAAGTTTGGCGATGCGGGAAAGAAAATTCACACGGCCCGCTCCCGAAACGACCAGGTGCTGACGGCAATTCAGCTGTTTATAAAGGATTACACGGAGCGTGTTTCAAGCAAAGTGCTGGCGCTGGCGGAGGTGATGCTGCAAAAAGCCGAAGCCCACAAAAACGACCTGCTGCCGGGCTACACGCACTTTCAGGCCGCCATGCCGAGCAGTTTTGGATTGTGGTTTTCGGCGTACGCCGAGCATCTGCTGTTGGACTTGGCGCTGTTTGAGGCGGCCCACCGCGTGGCCGACCAAAACCCGTTGGGCTCAGGAGCAGGGTTTGGGAGCAGCTTCCCCATCGACCGGGAAATGACCACCCGCGAAATGGGTTTTGGAAGCGTGGCCGTAAGTGCCGTGGGCGCTCAAATGCTGCGCGGCAAAACAGAGAAAACCCTGGCGTTTGCCATTGCGGGCGCGGCGGGCACGCTGGGCAAGCTGGCGTATGATTTGGTGATGTACAACAGCCAGGATTTGGGCTTCGTGACGCTGCCGAAAGAGTTTACGACGGGTTCGAGCATCATGCCGCACAAGAAAAACCCCGATGTATTTGAGCTGGTGCGGGCGCACGCCAACCGCCTGCAGGCCCTGCCCAACGACATTATTCTGGCCACCAGCAACCTGCCCAGCGGCTACCACCGCGATTTTCAGTTGCTGAAGGAATTGCTGTTTATGCCCATGATGCAGTTCGGCGATTTGCTCGATATTTTATTGTTTGCGCTGCCGGAAATCAAGATTAAGCCGGGGGTAATTGAGCAGGCGAAATACGACCCTGTTTTTTCGGTGGAAAACATCAACCAATTAATTATTTCCGGGGTGCCTTTTCGCGACGCGTACCAGCAAGTGGGGCGCGCCGTGGAAGACGGCAGCTACGTGCCGCACCGCGAATTTCAAACCACGCATCTGGGCAGCATTCACAACCTGGGACTGGCTGAAATTGCCAGCAAGGTTCGGGGTTGGAAGGAGCGAAGTAGCTTGTTCGCAAAAGCGAAAGCCTGATTTAAGCCAAGGCAGTGCTTAGGCCCACACCAGCACCACCGTCCCGGCCAGGATGAGACCCGCGCCGAGGGCACCGCGCACGGAAATGGCTTCTCCCAGGAACGCCACCGCCAAGAGTAGCGCCAACGCCACGCTGAGCTTGTCCACGGGGGCCACTTTGCTGACCGGCCCGAGCTTGAGGGCCCGGAAGTAGCACAGCCACGACGCCCCGGTGGCCAGGCCCGAGAGCACCAGGAAAAGCCAGGTGCGACTGGTGAGGGCCGGCAGCCCTGCCGTGGCCCCGCGCGCAACGGCAATGGCCCAGGCCAGCAGCAGGATAACAACCGTGCGGATGGCCGTGGCCAAGTCGGAATCGACTCCTTTGATGCCGATTTTGGCGAAAATGGCGGTGAGGGCCGCAAACAAGGCCGAGAGCAGGGCGTAGGGTATCCAGGAAGCCATGGAAGTGAAGAAATAAAGGCAAAAGGTGGGGCTGCAACCGCCTGATTCTGAAATACGCACCCCGCGGCAAAAGCGCCATGCAGTGGGCAAAGGGGCGCCTGAGCGGACCCATTATGCGGTTTTATCTGTTACCTTTTCGACTATGCCCGAATCCGCTGCCCCCTTCCGCCGCCCCGACCTGCTGCGCCTCGACTACGACACCTACCGGGCCCTGCCCGCCATCGCCAACTCCGACCTTTCCCGTCTGCGCGATGCCTTGGATGGCCGGCCCCCGCGCCCGCAAACCAGCTCCAACGAAGGCGCGCTGAGCTTCGGCACGGCCTTTCATACGGCGCTGCTGGAGCCCGCCGACTACGTGGCCGGCCTGCCGGGGCTGAACGACACGTTGGTGTGGTGGCTGGTGGATGGCGTGAAGCTCAACACGCACCTGGCCGAACTGCTGGAAAAGGGCGTGCCGGAAATCAGCGTGCTGTTTACCGAGCCGCAAACCGACACGCTTTGCAAGCTGCGCGCCGACCTGGTGGTTGACCAGCCCGGCGAGCCGTTCACCATCATCGACTTCAAAACCACGATGGCCCGCGACGCCGACCATTTTCTGTGGCAGTGCTCGGCTTACGACTACGACCGGCAGGCGGCTTTTTACACCGATGCCTTGCAGGCCGAGCGGTTCCTGCTGGTAGGTGTGCAGAAGGTGGAGCCTTTCAGCGTGTTCACCATCGAGGTGAGCGAGCAAATGCTGGCCGAAGGCCGCGCCAAGTACCACCGCCTGCTGTGCTTGCTGAAGGCGCCGGCTACGGCCCCCGCGTATCGGGCCGAGGCCGTGCAAGCGGCCGTTGATGCCTTGGGGTTGCAAGGCGAAGAGTAGGTATTGGCCGTTTATAGTGGTTATCGCCCTTCTCGCTCACGAGAAGGGCTTTTTTGTGTGCGTTTAATAATGCTTACTTATTAGTTAGTAAGTTGTATATTTGTCTCGTTATGAACGCATCTTCTTCGCCTGTTACCCTGCCGGCCGATACGCGGGCACGCATCCTCGACCTGGGCGAGAACCTGTTGCTTGAGCGGGGGTTTAACGCGTTCAGCTACCAGCACATTGCGCGGGAGCTTGGCATGAAGCCCGCCGCCATCCATTACCATTACCCCAGCAAAGACGACTTGGGCACGGCCATTGTGGCCCGGCAGCTGCGCCGCCTGCGCAAGTGGCGGGACCTGCCGCGGGTGGCGGACTTGCCGCCGGTAGCGCAATTGGAAGCCTTGTTTGCGGTGTACGACAACCACGCGAAGCACGAATGCCGCGTGTGCCTGTTTGGCGCCTTGGCCGCTGATTTTCGCACGCTATCCGCTGCCATGCAGTCCGAGCTGCGCACCTTCAACGGCGAGCTGACGGCGTGGCTGGCGCAGGTGCTGGCCGTGGGCCGGGCCACCGGCGCGTTGCGCTTCGTGGGGAGCCCCTCGGCCAAAGCGGTGCAGTTGCTCACCACGCTGGCCGGGGCCCTGCAAGTGGCGCGCGTGCACGACGAAACCCCTTACCACACCATTGTGGGGCAGCTTCGGCTGGAATTAGTGGTGTGAGCTGGCTTCACCTTGGCCGGGCGCAGCCTTGGTCATTTTTCCTTTCTCGTCATGACCAACATCTTTTCACCCGCCCAGGACTATTACATGGCCGATGAACCCGTGGTTGCGGCCGCGCCGCGCGTGCGCTATCCGTCGCCGCCGGCCGCCTTGCGCCTGATGCGCCTGCAGTTCCGGGTGCTGGGCGCGGTGGCTCCCGGCCTGGGCTTCCGCTTGGCTTGGAAGGTGTTTTGCACGCCGCGCCGCCTGCCCCTCAAGGCCTGGGAAGCGCCGGCGCTGGCAGACGCGCGGCGGCGCACGGTGGCTTTCGCGACCGGGCCCGTGGCCGTGTACGAGTGGGGACCGGCCGCCGCGCCGGCCGTGGTGTTGGTGCACGGCTGGGAACACCGCGCCAGTTTTTGGCGGGCCTGGGTGCCGCCACTGCTGGCCGCGGGCCACCGCGTGGTGGCAATGGACGGGCCAGCGCACGGCGCGTCGGGCGGCCTGCAAGTCACGCTAACCGATTTTGGCGGGGCCGTGCAGGCCGTGGTTGATGCCGTGGGGGCGGTGCGGGCCATTGTGGCGCATTCGTTTGGGGCGGCCTCGGTGGCGGGCATGCCGGTGCGGCTGCCTGCGGGGGCCCAGCTGGCGCGCTTGGTGCTGCTGAGTGCGCCGGTGGGCCCGCGGGCAGTGGCCGGCCGCTTTGCCGATTTCCTGTACTTGTCGAATGACTTTGTGGCGCGCTTTGTCGAATACGTGGAGCAAGCCACTGGCCGCCCGGTCGATTCCTTTGCCGCTGCTGCATCAGGGCCCGCCATTGGCGCGGAAAAAGTCCTGGTGCTGCACGACGAAGACGACGAAATCATTCCCTTTTCGGAAGGCCGGCAAATTGCGGCGGCCTGGCCCGGAGCGGTGCTGCACGCCACGCGGGGCCTGGGGCACAACCGCATTATGCGCGACGCCGGCGTGGTGCAAGCCGCGGTGGCATTTATTGGGTAGCGCCAAGCCCGATTAGCCGAAACTGTTCAGCTTTTGTTATGGGAGTGTTTCATCCTTAACACCTCATTCCGATGGTAAAAGTTGCCCTACTGGTCCGCCTCGAAGTAAAGCCCGGCCACGAACAAACCGTTGCTGATTTTCTGGCCGGCGCCCTGCCCATTGTGGAGGCTGAGCCCGCCACCACTACCTGGTATGCCCTGCGCCTGGGGCCGTCCACGTTCGGTATTTTCGATACTTTTCCCGACGAAGCCGGCCGCAAAGCCCACCTGGCTGGGCAGGTAGCCGCTGCCCTGGGCACCCACGCCGACCTATGGGCCAGCCCACCCCAAATCGAAATGGTGGACATTCTGGCCTCGAAAGGAGCTTAGCTGCACCCGTACCTCATGAAAAAGCCCCGCTTGCTGGACACGCAAGCGGGGCTTTTTGGGTACAACTTACGTAACCGGCCTCCTGATGAGCTTTCTCGCAGAGGTTCGCGTTTTCCTCCGCGAACCTCTGCGAGAAAGCCGCCGTGCGGACGTCTTGTTGCAGTTAAATGCTGCCCAGACCCTCGGCGGCCAACTGGCGGAGCACGTCGCGCAATCCTTCGGGCTCGAGTATCAGCCGGCCGATGTGCTCCACGTACTCGGCCTCGGCCCGCAGGTCGCGCTTGAGCTGGCGCAGTTCCAATTCCTGCTTTTTGCCCGAGGCCGTGATGAAGCCACTGGGGCCGTACTTCAGCTCGTTCATTTCCTGTTTCAGCTGGGTTTGCTGCTGCAACAGGGCGCGGGTGTAGCGGGCCAGCACGTCGTCTGATGCCGCGTCGGCGGGGCCGGATTCGGCCAGCAGCTGCAACAGCGTGTAGAGGTCGTCGGCCTCGTAGGCTTCGGTGATGCGCTGCATCTGGGCGGTTTTGTCGGTTTGCTTTTCAGGGTCGCGCTCCAAATCGGGGTGGTGGGCGCGGGCCAGTTGCCGGTAAATGGTTTTGGCGTTGGATTCAAGCTGTTTTTGGTCGGCTTGCTCGGCCGCTTCCTGAGCCCGTTGGGCTTTGGTTTTGCGCTGTGCTTTGGCCTGAGCAGCGGCTTGCTCGTGCGGTGGCAGGGTCGGGTCCGGCGTGTATTCGGCCTTCGCGCCGGAGCCGGCTTTTCCTTCGCCTTGCGCTTTAGAACGGCGGGAACTGCTGCCTGCCGGGGCGTATTTGCGAATTATGGCCGCTTCGTCTTCTCCAAAACGTTCCTCCAGCGCCCGGGCATTGCCCAGAATCAAGTCCGTAATCTGCTCTTCCTCCAAGCGGCTGAAGTAGCCCAGCAGCAACGCTTCTTCTAATGACGGGAATAATCCGCGCCTCGCCGCCACCACAGCCGTGGCGGCCGGCCCCACTTGCTGCCAATAGCGCCGCCGAGCCTCCGCCTGCTCGGTGCGCAGGTCGCGCAGCCGTTCGCGCAGGTTCTCTACGTCCAGAATGGCCTGCCGGAAGGCTTGCTGCGCGGGCGTGCCGGGCGCCTGCTCGGCAATGCGCGCGGGAACGGTGATGGGCGCAGGATGCGTAGAATCAGCTTTTTTCATGGATTACAAAAGTAGGGACGCGCCATGGCGCGTTCGGCTCCGCGTAATGCGTCCGCCGGGCAGATTAGGAAAAACAGCGGCACCGCACCCTGGCGGCACTACCTTCGAACGCGCCATGGCGCGTTCCTACGGCCACAATTCAAACGCCACCCGAAACGTGTTGCAGTGCGCGTCCACGATGTCGGCCAGGCGCTCGGAGTAGCCGCCGCCCATGCTCACGGCCACCGGCAGGCCACGAGCGTGGCACAGGCCCAGCACCAACTCGTCGCGCTGCCGGCAGCCCGCGGGCGTGAGGGCCAGTTTGCCGAGCTTATCCGTGCCCAGCACGTCCACGCCGGCCTGGTAGAAGATAAAATCGGGCTGCACACGTTCCACCAACGGCAGCAAAGTTTCATTAAGCAGGCGCAGGTATTCAGCATCGCCGGTGCCCAGGTTCAGCGCCACGTCTAAATCCGACTGTTCCTTGCGCAGCGGATAGTTGGCCCCGGCGTGCATGGAAAACGTGAACACCCGCGGTTCGTGCTGAAAAATGGCGGCCGTGCCGTCGCCCTGGTGCACATCCAAATCCACAATCAGAATCTGCTGGGCCAGCCCGTTCGCCAGCAGGTGCGCGGCGGCAATAGCTTGGTCGTTGAGCACGCAAAACCCTTCGCCGCGGTCGGCAAAGGCGTGGTGCGTGCCGCCGGCCAGGTTCAGGCCCACGCCGTCGCGCAGGGCGCACAGAGCCGACTGCAGCGTGCCGGCGCTGCTGCTTAGCGACCTACGCACCAGCTGCGGGCTTTGCGGCAGGCCCAGGCGCCGGACTTCGGCGGGGCTCAATTGCAAGTCGCGCACTTTGTGCCAGTACTCGGCGGTGTGCACGCGCAGCACGTCTTCCTCGGCGCACAGGCCGGGTTCGTAGAAATCGGTGGGGGCCACGATGCCTTGCCATAGCAGCTGTTCCTTTATCAGCGCGTATTTGGCAATGGGAAAGCGGTGGCCATCGGGCAAAGTCAGGGTGTAATGTTCAGATGTAGCGAGACGAGGCATGTACCGCTTGTACTAAAAATTCACAGCGTAGGTTGATAAAGAACGACGCTGTGCAAATATTATTTAAAGTAAAAATCTGCGTAATTGATGCGTTCTTGCATTTTAGGAAAATGTATTAACTATTTATTTAAAAATTATTTGCTGAATAGAATTTAATTCTCAACCTTTGTCGCACCAAAAGCAAACAACCATGTACCGGCACCTGACATTCACCAGCAATTCGGATAAGATGCAGCCAGAAAAGCTGCTTCCGCTCGGTACGTTTGCCTGATTTTAGCATCTGCTAGAACCCGACACCGCCCGAGCCCACAACGCTCGGGTTTTTTGTTGTTATGCGGTTTATCAGCCGTTTAGCTCATGTTATCCATGCACAGTATCCGCCCCAGCTACCTGCCCAAACAGTTTCAACCCCGGCCCAATTGGGGCCAGTTGAATCGGTGTGACCGTGCTTTTCTTCTTTGTTGGATGCGTCGATAACATCGGCGTAAATCACGCGATTCAGAAAAGCCCGGTCCACAAAAACCGGGCTTTTTCGTGTCATTAACTCTTGAATAAAAATTGTTTTTTATTCAAACGGGTGAGGTGCGTCTTGTTTCGATTAATAATTAGGCTCCTAAAAACGACTCGAAATCAAATGCAATTGATGCAATAAAAAACGCCTTCATTTTCTGCTTTTAAACTTTTTAATTCCCACATTATGCGCTTCAATTTCTTTTCTCGTAACAGCGCGCCCACCGTAAACCACGAGGGGGCCGCCGCCTTCACCCTCACGCCGCAAGTGGAGCTGTACGCCGCCGTAGCCACGGCCGCGCTCAGCGACCAGTTCTACGAAAAAGCCGATACACGCCTCCAGCGTTTGCGGGAGCTAGTGGGCAAAAACGAGCCGCTGTTTGTGGCCCAGCTGGCGGTGTATGCCCGCGAAAGCTTGAATTTGCGCTCGGTGCCGCTGGTGCTGTGCGTGGAATTGGCCCGCCTGCACCGCGGCGACAACCTGGTGAGCCGCTTGGTGGCCCGCGTGGTGCAGCGTCCCGATGAAATCACGGAATTGCTGGCCTACTACGCCCAGGCCAACGGCCGGAGCGGAACCAAAATCCTCAACCGCCTCTCCAAGCAGCTGCAGAAAGGCTTGGCGCTCAGCTTCAACCGTTTCGACGGCTATCAGCTGGCCAAGTACGACCGCGACGGAGCCGTGCGCTTGCGCGATGCTCTCTTCCTGGTACACCCCAATGCCAAGGACGAAGCCCAGCAAGCCCTCTTCAACCAGTTGGTGCGCGGCGAATTGCCGACGCCCTACACCTGGGAAACCGAGCTGTCGGCGGTGGGGCAGGGGAGCTACGCCACCGATGCGGACCGGCAAACGGCCGTCCGTCAGACCTGGGAAACGCTGATTGGCAGCGGCCGGCTGGGCTACATGGCCTTGCTTCGCAACCTGCGCAACATTCTCGAAGCCAACGTATCGGCTCAGGCGATGGAGCGGGTGTGTAACACCCTGGCCGACCGGTTTGCGGTGGCGCGCAGCAAGCAGCTGCCGTTCCGCTTCCTGGCCGCCTACCGCGAGGTGAAAGCCTTGCCCAGCGGCTACGTGGCCGGGGTGCTGGCGGCCTTGGAAACGGCCATAGCGCACAGCGCCGTGAACCTGCGCGGTTTCGGGCACGACACCCGCGTGGTGCTGGCCTGCGACGTGTCGGGCTCGATGCAGCAACCCATTTCGGTGCGCAGCAAAGTGCTGCTTTACGACGTGGGCCTGGTGCTGAGCATGTTGCTCCAGAGCCGTTGCCAGAACGTGGTTACCGGCATGTTTGGCAACGTCTGGAAGCGCATCAGCCTGCCCCGGGGCCCGGTGCTGCGCAACGTAGACGAGCTCTACCAGCGCGAAGGCGAAGTGGGCTACTCCACCAACGGCCACTTGGTGGTGCAGGAGCTATTGCTGCGCCGCGAGGCGGTGGACAAGGTGATGATTTTCACCGACTGCCAGCTCTGGAACAGTGCCGGCGATGGCGGAGTGCTCGGCCGCATCTGGGCGGACTACCGCCGGACCGTGGCCCCCAACGCCCGCCTCTACCTCTTCGACCTGGCCGGCCACGGCACCGCCCCGCTGCTGGTGCACCCCGAAAACGGGGTGGCCCTCATCGCGGGCTGGTCCGACAAGATTTTCGATGTGCTCCAGGTCCTGGACAACGGCGGCTCGGCGCTCACCGAAATCGAGAAAGTAGAACTGTAACAACAAGCTGAACGGCCGGGCAATAAAGCGGAACCCCGGCCGCCGTGGCGCAAGGTGGCGTAGGCCGGGCCTACTTCGGGGTGCACATCGAGTGGCCATTTCGGTGGCGAGGGTTCGAGTCCCTTCGCTCAACGTAGCCCGCCGAATGTTGCCCTTGCATGGCTCGCGCTAGCTCATCCGTTGTCTTTTTCGATGGATTACAACGAAAATTTTCCTCCTCAAACAGTGTCCATTATTTCTGGCTACTGTTACAAAACAGAATAGAAATCGCGCTTATGACGTTAAGACAACTCCAAGACTAGGAAGACGGCTACCCAAAAGGGCAGTCGCCGGCCGGAACGGCCCCGCATGCGTGGGCCGTTCCAATTCGGCCAACTCCGCACGGTTCAGGTGCCGTAGGCAGGCGATACTTCGTTGGTAGAAAGCTGTTTTTTCGGAAGCAGCAAGATGGGTTCGACTCCCCCTCCACGGCTTCGGCTGCGGTTGACGCGCCAGCCGCCAGTTGCCCTGAATTTCCGGAAGAGGCCGATGATACATGTTTCCGGGTGGGTGCCGTAGCCGGGCCTTCCTTCGCTCCAAATCAGGTGCGGTCGCGGGTTCGACTCCCGAAGTGCTGCCGCAAGGCAGGGCGCCGCGATTGGTAGGGCCGCACCAGCAGGCCGGGCGACTGTTGCCCCACCCCGAAAACAAAAGCTTGTATTGGGTGCCGTAGGCGAGAGTTCCTTCGCAATGTTGTATCCAAACGGATACCGGGGGTTCGAATCCCTCCTTTGGCCGGAAACGGACAGAGTGGCTGAGTGGCTAAAAGCACCGTTCCATACTAGGCTTTCGCTGCCTTTTGCCCCAATATTACCTATCCAATCCCTGTCCGGGTGTCGTAGCCCGGCCATACTTCGCACTTTTAATGCCCAGGTCGCGGGTTCGAGTCCCGCCGGAAATTGCCGCCAGGCAGTGGCCGTAGCTCAGTTGGTTAGAGCAGGACTAGGAGGCCGGGCGCTTGTTGCCCCGGGCAGGGAGCGGGTTGAGAAGGTGTCGTCGAGCAGTCTTACTTCGACTTCAAATCCATGTGACTGCTCAGCTTTTATTACCCTTCTCAAATTTTTTGCCGGATGCCGTAGGCACGCGCTACTCCGACCCTATCCCGTCGGGCATTTTGCCCGTTTCGTGGGCCGTCTGTTGCTCCGGTTTTTTGTCAGTAAAAAA
>DASVTG010000567.1:0-6055 GCA_036387695.1 Hymenobacter sp.
GCCAACTAACGGGCCCATTTCCGCGGTCTATCCTCCTCATACCTGCATTTATCATGAAAAAATCCCTGCTCGCCCTCGCCCTGTTTGCCTTCGCTGGCACCACCGCTTTTGCCCACGACGGCCACGACAAAGACGGCAAAAAAGGCAAGAAAGAATCTTGCTCCGCGTCCAAAAGCATGGCCGGCGGCTCCTGCTGCATGAAGAAAGACACCAAAACCGCTAGCGTAAAGCCGGCCGTGAAAGCGCCAGCCACCGTGAAACTGTAGGGGCAACAGGCTTCGGCCACTGCTTAAGAAAACAAAAAGCCGTTTCAGAAATGAGACGGCTTTTTTGGTGCTTGCTATGTGCTTCACGTAACCAAACCATGCCCAGCCTAGAAATTGTTACGCGCATAAAGGCTCCCGAAGCAATGTGCTTTCAATTGGCTTTGAGCGTCGATTTACGTACCATTTCCACGCACTAGACCCCGGAAACAACAGTGGCTGGGGTAAAACGGGAGTGCTGCAACCGGGCGAAGCCGTTACGTTTCGGGCCAAGCATTTTGGCGTTTGGCAAACGCTGACCAGCAAAGTGACCGAAATGCGGGCGCCGCACTTTTTCTGTGATGAAATGCAAAAAGGTGCATTCAAATGGATGCGGCATGAGCACCATTTCAGCTCCGAAGACGGCATCACCGTAATGCGCGATGTTTTCGCATTTGAATCGCCGCTGGGCTGGCTGGGTAAAGCTGCCGATGTAGTCCTAAAACCCTACTTGCGGCGCTTTCTGGCGGAGCGAGCCGCAGTTGTCAAGCACTTTGCGGAAACCGAAGAGTGGCGGCATGTTGTGCCTGCTTGTGCTTCCGCTTAGCAACTGTCAGCATCGGGCAGCAGCGGCAGGGACGCAAGATGTTGATTTTATCAAATTCGTGCCGTGCTACACCCGCTCGATAATCACGGCGTAGCCCTGCCCCACGCCCACGCACATCGTTACCAGCGCGTAGCGCTTTTGTTGCTTGTGCAGCTCCAGGGCCGCGGTGTTCAGGATGCGGGCGCCGCTCATGCCCAGCGGGTGGCCTAGGGCAATGGCGCCGCCGTTGGGGTTGATGCGCGGGTCGTCGTCGGCCAGGCCCAGGGCCCGGATGCAGGCCAGGGATTGCGCCGCGAAGGCTTCGTTGAATTCAATCAGGTCGATTTGGTCGAGCGTGAGGCCGGCTTTTTTTAGGGCCAGCTGCGAGGCGGGCACCGGGCCGATGCCCATGATGCGCGGCTCGACGCCGGCCACGCCCATGCTCACGAAGCGGGCCCTAGGTGTGAGGTTGTGCTGCTTGAGGCCGTCTTCCGAGGCCAGCAGCAGGGTGGCGGCCCCGTCGTTGAGGCCCGAGGCGTTGCCGGCCGTCACCGTCCCGGTTTTGCGGAACGCGGGGCGCAGCTTGGCCAGGCCCTCCAGGGTGGTGTTGGCTTTGATGAACTCGTCGTGCTCGAACAGCACCGGCTCGCCCTTGCGCTGCGGGATGGGCACGGGCACAATTTCCTGGGCGAAGCGGCCGGTGTCGCGCGCGGCCCCGGCGCGCTGGTGCGAGGCGTAGGCAAACCGGTCCTGGTCTTCGCGGCTGATGTGGTCGCGCTCGGCCAGGTTTTCGGCGGTTTCGCCCATGGCGTCGGTGCCGTACTGCGCTTCCAGCTGCGGGTTCACAAAGCGCCAGCCGAAGCTCGAGTCGGCCATCTGCGAGTCGCGCCCGAAGGCGGCGCTGGCTTTGGAAATCACCAGCGGGCCGCGGGTCATGTTCTCTACCCCCCCGGAAATGAACAGGTCGCCGTCGCCGCTCTGGATGCCGCGGGCCGCCGCCATGCTGGCCGAGAGGCCCGAGGCGCAGAGCCGGTTCACGGTTTCGCCGGGCACGGAGGGGGGCAGGCCGGCCAGCAGCAGGGCCATGCGGGCCACGTTGCGGTTGTCTTCGCCGGCCTGGTTGGCGCAGCCCATAATCACGTCGGCCACTGCGGCCGGGTCGGCCGAGGGGTTGCGGCGCAGCAGCTCTTGCAGCACCAGGGCCGCCAGGTCGTCGGGGCGCACGGTGGCCAGGGTGCCGCCAAAGTTGCCAATCGGCGTGCGGATGCCGTCGACGATAAATGCGTCTTTCATAAGTTAGTAAAAGCTGAATGCGCAGTAGCGCGAACTTTGTAGTTCGCGTGCCCGCGCCATTAAAGCTGTGGCAACGATTGTCGTTCTGCCACGCGAACTACAAAGTTCGCGCTACTATCGCGCCACGGCATGTTGATTCCGAAGCTGCCTTAAGCGGCCGGCGCCTCGGCCGCCGGTGGGGCCCCGCCTTTCAGCCGCTTCATAAACTCGCTGAAGGCTGGCCGCAGCTCCGCGAACAGCGGATGCTCGCGGTTCTTGAGCATCACTTCGCCAAACAGCTTCAGGCCGATGGCAAATTCCGTGGCCTGGCCCGGCGTGGCAAAAAGCTGGCGGCCTTCCATCCGCTCAATGATTTGAAAAATGTCGTCGTGGTTGTCAAATTCCACGGTTAGCGGCTCGTGGGTGGGCTGCTCGGGGGCCGCTGGCGCGAGGTGCTCCAGGCGCAGGCGGTAGTGGTGGGCGCGTTTGGCCATTGGATTAAGCTGTTAGCTGCTGGCTGTTAGCTAGTAGCTGATGTTCAATTAAGGAGAGTACGGACAACCATTTTTGCTTTGTGTAATCAACTCCCTTGACGGTCATGCAGCGCGTAGCGAAGCATCTCGCTGGCTTCGTTGCTTACGACGTGATTACGGCACCACGCGAAATGCTTCGCTACGCGCTGCATGACCGTCCTTTTTTATTTCCATTCGGATTGGTTCTCAATGCCTTCATAAACGCTTTCGCTAAAGCAGAAGAGCTAACAGCCAAAAGCTTTCAGCTAGCAGCCAGGCAAATCAAAGCCGCTCCTCGAAGTGGGCGGTGGTTTTGGCCCGCACTTCCTCCAGCGTCGCGCCGGGTAGTAGCTCGGTAAGCGTCAGTTGGCCGCCTTCGAAAGTGAAAACAGCTAAGTCGGTAATAATCAAGTCAACGACACCATAGGCCGTAACCGGCAGGGTGCAGGCCGGGACGATTTTGGAGCTGCCGTCGGGGTTGGTGTGGGTGAGGGTGATGATGAGCTTTTTGGCGCCCGAGGCCAGGTCCATGGCCCCGCCTACGCCCAGCAAGGGCTTGCCGGGCACGGCCCAGTTGGCCAGGTTGGCGGCCTCGTCTACTTCCAGCCCGCCCATGATGGCGGCGTCGACGTGCCGGCCGCGTATCATGCCGAACGACTCGGCGCTGTCGAAGTAGGAGCTGCCGGGCAGGGCCGTGACGGGGATTTTGCCGGCGTTGACGGGGTAATGCATGGCGCCCCCGCCGTCGGCGGGCGCGGGGCCCACGCCCAGCATGCCGTTTTCGGTGTGTAAAATGATGCCGTGGGCGGGCGTGATGAGGTCGGCCACCAGCGTCGGGATGCCGATGCCCAGGTTCACGACGTCGCCCGCGCGCAGCTCGGCCAAGGCGCGCCGGGCCATGTTCAGGCGCAGGTCGTCGACGCGCTTGGCCGCGCTCACCGAGGCCGACGTGCCCAGGTCTTCTTCGGTGAGGCGGGCCAGCACGAGGTAGTCGACGAAGCAGCCGGGCGTGTGGATGAAGTTGGGGTCCAACTCGCCTACGGGCACAATTTCCTCTACTTCGGCCACCACCAGGTCGGCCGCCGTGGCCATGGCCCGGTTGAAGTTCTGCTCGGTGAGGCGGTAGGTGAGGTTGCCGGCGGTGTCGGCTTTCCAGGCCCGGATGAAGGCCACGTTGCCCCGAATGCCCTTCACGAACACCTGCTCCACGCCGTCGAGCAGCTTGGTTTCCTGGCCTTCGGCAATGAGCGTGCCCGCCGCCGTGGGCGTGTAAAAGCCCCCAATGCCTGCCCCGCCGGCCCGAATGGCTTCGGCCAGCGAGCCCTGGGGCAGCAGCTGGTACTCCACCGCGCCGGACTGGGCCGCCTTCACAGCGTCGGGGTTGCTGGTGAAGAACGAGCCCACCATCTTCCGAATCTGGCCGTTGCGCAGCAGCCGCCCGCCCCCGATGCCCGGCTCGCCCACGTTGTTGCCGATGAAGGTGAGGTTCTTGGTGCCGGTTTCAGCCAGGGCGTGCATCAGGTGCACGGGGTTGCCCGTCATGCCAAAGCCGCCTTGCAGCAGGGTGTCGCCGTCTTTTACCAAGGCAGCGGCTTCGGGGAGGGTTAGTTGAGGTACGGTTTTCATGGGGTGGGTTTTGATGGTGTTCGGGCGGGTCGCCCTCTGCGGGGAACCTCACCCCCTAGCCCCCTCTCCAAAAAAGAGGGGGAACTAGCTCTAATTCTATCTTTTAGTAACTAGGCCTAAAAACTAGTTCCCCCTCTTTTTTGGAGAGGGGGCTAGGGGGTGAGGTGAGCCGTGGAGGGCATCCCTACCCCCTCGCTGGCCCGTTGCGAGGCCATGCCCACGTAGTTTTCCGCCACCACCCGCGACGCCGCCTCGCAGGTCGTCAGCAGGTTGAAGCGCGACTGCTGGAGGTGCTGGTCGAAGGCGGGCTTGCCGGGGAGCAGGTGCAGCATTTCGGTCATGTAGTTGGAGAATTCCTGCACCCGCCACACCCGGCGCATGCAGGCGGCCGAGTAGCCGCGCAGCAGGGTGTCGTCGGCGTCGTGGTAGTGGGCGCGCAGGGCGTCGAACAGGTTTTTGGTGTCGGCCACGGCCATGTTGAGGCCCTTGCCGCCGGTGGGCGGCACGATGTGGGCCGCGTCGCCGGCCAGAAACAGGCGCTCGTACTGCATGGGCTCGGTCACGAAGGAGCGCATGGGCGTGATGGTTTTTTCCAGGATGGGCCCCTCCTGTAAAATCCAGCCGGTGGTGCCCAGGCGCTGGTGCAGCTCGGACCAGATGCGGGCGTCGGGCCAATCTTCCACGGTGTCGGCGGGGTCGCACTGCACGTAGAGGCGGCTGATTTCGCTCGACCGCATGCTGTGCAGGGCAAAGCCGCGCTCGTGGAAGGCATAAATCAGCTCATCGGTGCTCGGGGCCACGCGCGCCAGGATGCCCAGCCAGCAGTAGGGGTAGATTTTGTCGTAGGTCTTGAAAAAGCCCGCCGGCGCCGCCTGCCGCGCAATGCCGTGGAAGCCGTCGCAGCCCGCCACGAAGTCGCAGTGTAGCGCGTGGGCCTGGCCCTGGTGGGTGTAGTGAATGGTGGGCGAGTCGGTTTCCAGGCCCTCAATCCGGGTGGCGTCGGCCTCGAACAGGACGGTGCCGCCCGTATCCAAGCGTTGGGCAATCAGGTCCTTGATGACTTCGGGCTGGGCGTAGATGGTGACGTGGGCGCCGCCCGTGAGCTCGGCCAGGGCCACGCGGTGACGCCGGCCGTTGTAGCTCAGCAGCACGCCGTCGTGCACCAGGCCCTGGCGGTCGAGGCGGGCGGCGGCGCCAGCTTCGCGCAGCAGGTCCACGGTGTTTTGCTCCAGCAGGCCGGCCCGCTGCCGGGTCTCGACCCGCTCGCGGCTGCGGTTTTCCAGCACCACCGACGAAATGCCCTGCTGGTGCAGCAGCTGCGACAGCAGCAGCCCGGCCGGCCCCGCCCCAATGATGCCGACCTGCGTGCGCGTCGGCTGCGAAGTTGTGCGTTCCATCTCCTTATTTATAGTCAAGGTTCAACTCCGTAAATACCCGCTCGGCGGCGTGGTAGGCACTATTGGCGGCCGGCAGCCCGCAGTAGATGCCGCTTTGCAGCAGCACTTCCTTGATTTCGGCCACCGTGACGCCGTTGTTGAGGGCGGCCCGCACGTGCATCCGAAACTCGTCCTCCCGGTTCAGGGCGATGAGCATGGCCAGGGTGATGAGGCTGCGCTCGCGGCGGGCCAGCTCGGGCCGGGTCCACACCTCGCCCCAGGCGTAGCGGGTGATGAAGTGTTGAAAGTCCCCGTTGAAGTCGTTGACATTGCCGGAAGCTTTGTCAACGTGCGCGTCGCCGAGCACCTGGCGGCGCACCGCCATGCCGGCCTCGTAGGTTTCGTCTTGGTTCATGGGGAGGGGGTTGGGGGTTCGTGGGT
>DASVTG010000568.1:0-8985 GCA_036387695.1 Hymenobacter sp.
AAGTGGGTTTGATAGGGGTAAAGCCGGACTTGGTTGGCGTTGGTTAGTTCGGTCACAAAGTCGGCGTGCACCAGGTAGTACGAGTCGCCGTCGCGGAAAATGGCGCGCCCAGGGCTGGCCGCATCAAACGCCGAAGAACCGAACGGCAGCAAAAACTTCTGCTCCTGGCGCAGCCCCAACACGTCCAGCACCGAGGCCGGCACATCGGCTTGCTGCGTGACGCGGCGCGGGTTGGCCGCCGGCAGCGGCTGGCCCGGACGGAAAAACAGCAGCGGCGTTTTGTGGTAGCCCAGCGGGTTTTGGTAGGCGGCCAGGTCCGTTTGCGAAGTGTGGTCGGCCGTGAGCACAAACAGCGTATTTCGGTACCAGTGCGCCTGGCTGGCGGCCCGGAAAAACCGCCGCAGGGCCATGTCGGCGTAGGCAATGGTGGGGTGAATGGGTTGCGTCCCGGCGGGGAATTTGCCTTGGTACGGTGCCGGAATCGTGAACGGCTCGTGGGAGCTGAGGGTGAACAGGGTGGCGAAAAAAGGTTGCTGGGTGGTGTTCAGCTGCCGGTTGAAGTATTGCAGATACGGCTCGTCGAAAATGCCCCAGTGCCCGTCGTAGTCCGGGCTGCCGGCCCCGCCGGGGTACTGGTTGAGGCCGTAATAATGCTGCATGCCGGCAATGCCGGAAAACATGTCGAAGCCCATGGTGCCGTTGGTGCCGGCGTGGTAGGTGGCCGTGGTGTAGCCGTGGCGGCCCAGCATTTCGCCCAGGCCGTGCAGCTCCGCCGTTTGGAAAGTAGAGGTAATGAAGGGCGACTCCATCAGCGAAGGCAGCCCCGACAGCACCGCGGGCAGTGCCTCAATGGAGCGGCGGCCATTGGCATAGTTCTCCCGCATAAACCGCGCGTTGGGCGCGGCCGCCAGCGAATCGAAAAAAGGCGTGTAGCCGCCCCGGCCCCCGTTTTCAATGCCCGTGTATTCGGACCCGAAGCTCTCAAGCAGGAGCAGAACCACGTTGGAGGCGGGGGTGGCACCCGCGTTGCGCAGCGGCAACGGCGCCGCCCCCAGCGAAGCGCGCAGGGCAGCGCCGTCGTTAAAATAATTTTTGCGCTCAACCCGGGCCGCATCCGCCGATTTTAGTACCGTGAACGTGCTGTTCAGCGCCAAGTGGCCCAGCACGGCGGGTTGCTGCTCGAACGCCGCGCCGGTGCGCAGCGGCTTGAGCTGCCACCCGCCCCGCAGCCCCAGCACAACCAGCCCAATCAGCACCGGCAGTTGCAGCCCCAGCCGCACCCAGTGCGCGCGGCCCGCCGGCGCGGTGCGCTCCGCCGCCTTGGGCATGGGAAAAAAGCGCCAGAGCACATACACCAGGGCCAGCAGCGGCGGCAGCAAATACAGATAATGCGCGCCAATCTGGCCGGCCTGGCGCTGCAGGTCGCCCCCAATGGTGCGCCACTCGTTGCTCAGGCGCCGGCCAATAAATTTGAAGTACTCCCAGTCGATGACGTTGAGCAGGAAGCCGAACAGGTTCACCGCCACGAACAACCCGCGCAGTACTTGCTGCCCGCCGCGGTTGGCGGTGGGAACCAGCAGCGAGAGCGCCACCAGCGGCAGATTCAGCCACAACAAAGCCGAAACGTCGAACCGCAGCCCATGCACAAAGGCCAGCAGCACCGCGCCCGCATCAATGCCCTGGAACGTGCCGCGATTGAACAGGTAAAAGCCCAGCCGCAGCAGCGTGTACACGCCCATCAGCAAACCGAAGCGGCGCAGCAGCAGGCGAATGGCAGGCGAAAGAAACAAGGGCAGTTAAAAGTTAAAAGTGAAGAGTCAAAGAATCGGGGAAAGCAGCAAAGGAAAGCCTTCCCGACGCATGGGTCAGGAAGGCTTTTAACTTTTAACTTCCAGCTTTTAACTTAAACAGCAGCGCCTTCCAACACCGATTCCACGTTCACCAGGGGCAGGCCCCAGGCGTCGGCCACGCCTTTGTAGACCACTTCGCCGTGCACCACGTTCAGGCCGAGGCGCAGGGCCTCGTCGCGGCGGCAGGCTTCCTGCCAGCCCTGGTTGGCCAGTTTCACGGCGTAAGGCAGGGTGGCGTTGGTCAGGGCCAGGGTGCTGGTGTAGGGCACCGCGCCGGGCATGTTGGCCACGCAGTAGTGCACCACGTCGTCGATGATGAAGGTCGGGTTTTCGTGGGTGGTGGGGTGGCAAGTCTCAATGCAGCCGCCCTGGTCCACGGCCACGTCCACCACCACGGTGCCGGGGCGCATGGTCTTCAGCATGTCGCGGGTGATGAGGTGCGGGGCCTTGGCGCCGGGAATGAGCACCGCGCCCACAATCAGGTCCGAGGTTTTGATGGCTTCGCGGATGTTGTACTCGTTCGAGTACTGCGTCACCACGTTCTTTGGCATGAAGTCGTCGAGCTCGCGCAAACGGTTCAGGCTGATGTCCATGATGGTTACTTGCGCGCCCAGGCCGGCGGCCACTTTCGCAGCTTGGGTGCCTACTACGCCACCGCCCAGCACCAGCACGTTGGCGGGCTTCACGCCGGGCACGCCGCCCAGCAAAATGCCGCGGCCTTTCAAGGGTTTCTCCAGGTATTTGGCGCCTTCCTGCGGGGCCATGCGGCCGGCCACTTCGCTCATCGGGATGAGCAGGGGCAGGGCGCGGTTGCTGAGCTCCACGGTCTCGTAGGCCAGGCAAACGGCCTTGCGGGCTATCATGGCGTGGGTCAGCTCTTCGCCGCTGGCAAAGTGGAAGTACGTGAACAGCAGCTGGTTTTCCTTGATGAGGGGGTACTCCTCCGCAATCGGCTCCTTTACTTTGATAATCATCTCGGCTTGCTCATATACATCGGCGATGGTGGGGAGCAGCGTGGCGCCGGCCGTTTTGTATTCGTCGTCGGAGAAGCCGCTGCCTTCGCCGGCGGTGGTTTGCACCAGCAGGGTGTGGCCGTGCTTGCGCAATTCAGCCACGCCAGCGGGCGTGAGACCCACGCGGTTTTCGTTGTTTTTGATTTCCTTGGGAACGCCGATTATCATGGGGGAAGTGTGGTGGGAGTGGGGATTGAAGTAAGTGCCGCAAAGATACGGGCAGCCGGGCAGTAGCGCGGCCGTGCCCGGCAGGAACTTTGGCTACGCTGACCTTCGGTTGTAGTTCGCGTCCCCGCGCTGCTAACCTTGTTAGAGCTAGTCGTTCGGGGACGCGAACTACAAAGTTCGCGCTACTCTCGTTCCGCCAGCAGCGCGTTTAGGTCCAATGCGCGGGTGTACATCTGCACGCCGCCATCGGGGCCCACGGGCCACTGCTCGCGCGGCCGGTCCCAGTACAGCTCCACGCCGTTGCCGTCGGGGTCGTCGAGGTAAATAGCTTCCGACACGCCGTGGTCGGCCGAGCCGGTGATGGGGTAATTGGCGGCGGCCACCTGCCGCAGCGCGCCCGCCAGCTCGGCGCGCGTGGCGTACAAAATGGCGGTGTGGTACAGCCCCGCGCCCTGCTTGCGCGCGGGCGGCCCACCCAAACTGTTCCAGGTGTTCAGGCCGATGTGGTGATGGTAGCCGCCAGCCGAAATAAACGCCGCCTGGTTGCCAAACCGCTGCGTGACTGTAAAGCCCAGGATGTCGCGGTAGAACCCGAGGGCTATGTCAATGTCCGTGACCTGCAAATGGATGTGGCCGATGCGCGTGTTGGCCGGGACTTGGTAGGGCGCGCCCGCTGCTGGAGCCGCCGCAGGCTCTGCGTTTTCCATAAAAACGAAATAAGCTGAAAAAATACACAAACAGCCAATCAAGAAAAAAGCCCCACCAAATGCGGCAGGGCTATCATAAAAATGCAGATGCAGAGGAAACAGGGCGCCTGAATCTGCGAAATCCGTCAAATCCGTTAAAATCTGCGGTCCTTACTTGAACGGCACCGCCGTGCCGCTCTCCTTCACCATGCTGCCGCCCACCAGGTCGCGCACGATGGTGGCTTTAAGCGTGAGTTTGGCGTCGCCGTTCAGGTCGTTGGAGCTGATGGTTACCGCGTCGCTCACCTGCCCGAGCTGGCGCTGGCTGTAGAGCAACTCAATCACGGCGCTTTGGCCGGGCGCAATGGGCGCGGGAGGCGTCTTGTACCCCACGCAATAGCAACCCGCGGTGAGGGCGCCAAGCACCAAATCCGTTTTGCCGGTGTTTTTCACCACGAAGCGGGCCGTGGGCTGCTGGCCGGCTTCCATCTTGCCAAAATCGTGTACGCTCTTGTCCAGCACCAAGTGCGGCGACTGCGCCAGCTGAGCGGGGGTAAGGGTGGGCTTGATTTGCTCTTTGGTGAGCACCGTGCCTTTGATGGTGAGCACCTTGCTGGGCTCGGTGGCGTTGCTGGTCACGGTCACGGTTTTGTTGAACACACCGGGCCGGCCCGCGCTGCTGTACATGGCCTTGATGATGCCCATCTTGCCGGGCAGCACCGGCGTTTTGGTCCAGTCGGGGGTGGTGCAGCCGCAACTGGCCTGCACGTTGGCAATGACCACGGGCTGGTTGCCGGTGTTCTTGAATTTGAATTCGTAGGTCGCCATCGTGCCTTCGGGCACGTTGCCGAAGTCGTGGTTGTCGGTAGCGAATTGCATCACGGCCTGGGCGCGGGCGGTGAGCGTGAATGCCAGCAGGCAAAGGGCGAATACGTGCTTCATAGGAGAAACGAAATGGAATGCGCGGAACGTAAAGAACGTCTTGTCGAGCGCCGCCGAGGCTTCTCGCTCAGGAAAGTAAATCACTACCCCACGCGACATGTTTCGGCGGCGCTCGACAGGACGTTCTTAACCCAAATATACGTTCAAACCCCGCGCGCCACCTACCCGGCCGCTGTTCCGTATTTTTGCGCCGCGGCCCCGGCCGAATCGTCCTCCTATCCTCGAGAATTCCCACTCCATCGTTCCCTACGCTATGTCCACTGCCGAAACCGCCCTGCCCGCGCTAGCCGCGCCCCTCACCAAGGCCGATTTCCTTAACGATTACCGCCTGGCTTGGGAAAGCCGCCACGCCTCACTTGCCGGCCGCAAGGAGGTGTTCATGGGCAAAGCCAAATTTGGCATCTTCGGCGACGGCAAGGAAGTGCCGCAGCTGGCCATGGCCCGCGCCTTCCAGAACGGCGACTTCCGCGCCGGCTACTACCGCGACCAGACCTTCATGGTGGCCATCGGTCAGCTCACCTGGGAGCAGTACTTCGCCCAGCTCTACGCCAACCCCGACGTGGAAGCCGAGCCCGCCACCGCCGGCCGCGCCATGAACGGCCACTTCGCCACCCGCATGCTGGATGAGGACGGCTTGCTCACCGACCTCACGCAAACCAAAAACTCCTCGGCCGACGTTTCGCCCACGGCTTCCCAAATGCCGCGCCTGCTGGGCATGGCCTACGCCTCCAAGCTGTTCCGCCAAAACCCTGAGCTGCATCAGTTCACCCACCTTTCCAACAACGGCAACGAGGTAGCCTTTGGCACCATCGGCAACGCCAGCACGTCGGAAGGCATGTTCTTCGAGGCGCTGAATGCGGCCGGCGTGCTGCAAGTGCCCATGCTGGTGAGCGTGTGGGACGACCACTACGGCATCTCGGTGCCGGCCGAATACCAGACCACCAAGCAGAGCATCTCGGCCATCATGGCCGGCCTGCAGCGCGACGGGGAAGGGGAGCCCGGCTTCGAGATTTACGTGGTGCGCGGCTGGGACTACGCCGGCCTGGTGGACACCTACCAGCGCGCCGCCACGGTGTGCCGCGAGCAGCACGTGCCCGTGCTCATCCACGTCACGGAGCTCACGCAGCCGCAGGGCCACAGCACCAGCGGCTCGCACGAGCGCTACAAGAGCAAGGACCGGCTGACCTGGGAAGAAGCCCACGACTGCCTGCACAAGCTGCGCGAGTGGCTGCTGGCCGAGGGCCACGCCACCGAAATGGAGCTGGACGAAATCGAAAAAGCGGCGGCGGCCGTCATCAAAACTGCCCGCACCGCTGCCTGGGCCGCTTTCTTTGACGCCATCAAAGCCGAGCGCGACGAGGCCGTAGCCCTATTGGAAAAGCTGGTGACCGATACGGGCACCGAAAACACGCTCCACGACATGGTGGAGCAGCTCAAAACCAACCCCACGCCCATCCGGGCTGATATTGTGCGGACCCTGCGCCGGGTACTGCGCGCCGTGCGCCACGAAAAGCGCAGCTTCGGCCGCCGCAGCGTGCAGCGCCACCTGGAGCAGCTGCTGGCCGAAAACGCCGACCGCTACAACTCCAACTTGTTCAGCCAAAGCGAGTACGCCGTTGGCAACATCGAAGAAGTACCCGCCGCCTTTGCGCCCGATGCCCCGCTGGTGGACGCCCGCGAGGTGCTGCAGGCCTGCTTCGATGCCAACTTTGAGCGCGACCCCAGCATCTTCGCCATCGGCGAGGACGTGGGCAAGATTGGCGACGTGAACCAGGCCTTTGCCGGCTTGCAAGACAAGTTTGGCGAGCTGCGCGTGACCGATACCGGCATCCGCGAATGCACCATTGTGGGGCAGGGCATCGGGGCCGCGTTGCGCGGCCTGCGGCCCATCACCGAAATCCAGTATTTGGACTACCTGCTGTACGCCATTCAGCTGCTCAGCGACGACTTGGCCAACCTGCAGTACCGCACCAAGGGCGGGCAAAAGGCGCCCCTCATCGTGCGCACCCGCGGGCACCGTTTGGAAGGCATCTGGCACTCGGGCTCGCCCATGGGCATGATTCTGGGCAGCATCCGCGGCATTCACGTGTGTGTGCCGCGCAACATGGTGCAGGCCGCTGGCTTCTATAACACGCTGCTGCGCAGCGACGAACCCGCGCTGGTGATTGAGTGCCTGAACGGCTACCGCCTGAAGGAGCGGATTCCGAGCAACGTGGGTGAGTTCACGCTGCCGCTGGGCCGCCCGGAAGTGCTGCAAGCCGGCACCGACGTCACGGTGGTCACCTACGGCTCCATGTGCCGCATCGTGATGGAGGCCGCCAAGCAGCTGGCCGAAGTGGGCATTTCCGTCGAAGTCATCGACGTGCAGACCCTGCTGCCTTTCGACGTGGAGCACCTCATCGTGGACAGCATTCAGAAAACCAACCGCGTGGTGTTTGCCGACGAAGACGTGCCCGGCGGCGGCACGGCCTTTATGATGCAGCACGTGCTGGACGAGCAGCAGGCCTACCGCTTCCTGGATGCGCAGCCGCGCTGCCTGGCCGCGCAGGCACACCGCCCGGCCTACAGCTCCGACGGCGACTACTTCAGCAAGCCCAACGCCGAGGACGTGTTCGACACCGTGTATGAGCTGATGAGCGAGGCCGAGCCCGAACGTTTCCCGGAAATCTATTAGGACAGGAGAATGACGCTGGGATTAACCTCCCAGCGTCACCTCCGAAGTCGTGACCGTGTTGCTTTGGTGCAGGGAGCGGTCCGAAATGCTGATTTCAAACCGGAAGACATCGCCTTCGTTAAACACGCCCGGGAACTGACTGTTGCCGTCGATGAACAGTGGCAATTTGTACTGGAGTATGCCCCGTAGCGGCGCGGGTTTGGACTCCCCGCCGTCAACGTCGTCGAGGCGCAGGAAACGGCCGTCGTATTCGCCCGGATTAGACACCACAAATTTTTCGAATGGTCCGTTGGGGCCCTTCTTTTTATAGGGCTGAATAAAGTAGTTGAACCCGTTGCCGCGCCCGTTGATGCCACCCGTAGTCGAGTTGAAAGGCGCCACTTTGATGTCTTCGTCGGACAAACCCAAATCGCCGTCGCCGTCTTTGAAGTTGACAAAGAATTTCAACGTGTCTTGCCCCAGCAGTCCGCCGCTGCGGGGAACGTGCACCACCTGCAATTCCTTGAACTCAATTTCCGGCGTAGTGTCATATTCCGGTGCGTTGATGCAGCCGTTGAGGCCAGTGCCAACCAAGCAAGCAAGACAAGCAAGAGAGGCTACGCCGAGGGTACGAAACAGATTCATAAAGAGGGGGTGCGTAAAGACAAATGGGTAACGCCCGAAGCGGCTCCAAAGTACATTTTTTTCAACGAATGACGAGGCCGGTTGGTTCTATTGTCGCTGATAACTGTGAGGTCCGTTTATGAGTTTTCGTTCGGAGTATGTAAGCCGCTTGCCCGGCCTGACTGCGGCCAGCTTTGAGCAGGCGGCGTTGGCCCTGTTTCGGCACCAGGCTGCGCACTGCCCGCCCTACGCCGAATACTTGGCGCAGCTGGGCCGCCACCCTGCCGGGCACGGCCCCGCCACGGTGGCCCGGTTGACGGACGTGCCGTTTTTGCCCATCGAGTTTTTTAAAACGCACGAAGTGTGCACCAAACCGGCGGAGTGGGAGCCCCAGGAAGTGTTTTTGAGCAGCGGCACCACCTTGCAGCAGCGCAGCCGGCACCTCGTGCGCGACCCCGCGCTGTACCGCGAAAACGCCGCCCGCATTTTTGAGCGCTACTACGGTCCGCTCAGCGGCTGGACGTTTCTGGCCTTGCTGCCGTCTTACCTGGAGCAAGGCCAGTCTTCGCTGGTGGCCATGGTGGACCATTTCGCCCGGGAATCCGGCCAAACCCAACCGGCGTTTTTCCTGCACGACCACGCGGCCCTGCGTGCGGCCTTGGCCGAAGCCAAGCAAGCAGCCGGCCGCCAGGTGATGCTCATCGGGGTGAGCTACGCCTTGCTCGATTTTGCGGCCGAAGCCGGGCCGGCACCGGAGCTGCAAGGCCTGACGGTGCTCGAAACGGGCGGCATGAAGGGGCGCCGCCGCGAGATGATACGCGAAGAGCTGCACCAGGAATTGCAGCTCGCATTCGGGCCGGCCGGCATTCATTCCGAGTACGGCATGACCGAATTGCTCAGCCAGGCCTATTCGCTGGGCGACGGCCGCTTCCACTGCCCCGCGCCGCTGCGGGTGCTGCTGCGCGACCCTTCCGACCCGTTTTCCGTGACGCTTGACCGGCCCGACGGCGCCATCAACGTAGTGGACTTGGCCAACGTGGATTCGTGCG
>DASVTG010000569.1:0-3336 GCA_036387695.1 Hymenobacter sp.
CCCGGAGGGATTCTGCGAGTCCGCGCATGGCAGGTTGAAGTGGCGCGGTTCCGGCGCGGACTCGCAGAATCCCTCCGGGCACGGCCACGCTACACCTCCATTTCATAAAGCCTTTCCTATCCGGAAAGGCTTTTTTTGCTAATTTGGAAGGGCTTATTCGTTTCTTTCTCACTCAACTCCCACCCCCAGCATGGCTCCGCTCACCTCCCTCCTGTCCGAATACGGCGAAAGTCACCAAAACCCCACCAACAAGCTGGTGCATTGGGTGTGCGTGCCGCTGATTATGTTCTCGCTACTGGGCTTGCTGTGGTCGGTTCCGGTGCCGGATTTCGTGCAGCGCGTTAGCCCCTGGCTGAACTGGGGCACCTTGGTGATGGTGCTGGCGCTGGTGTACTACGTGCGGCTGAGTGGGCGGCTGGCGCTGGGCATGGTGCTGGTGTGGGTGGCCATGGCGGCGGCCCTGCGCTTGGTGGCGGGTGCGTCTGCGCTGCCGCTGTGGGCCATATGCCTCATCGTTTTTGCCTTGGCTTGGGCGGGCCAGTTTTGGGGCCACAAGGTGGAAGGCAAGAAGCCCAGCTTCCTGAAAGACCTGCAGTTTCTGCTCATTGGGCCGCTGTGGCTGCTGCATTTTGTGTACCGCCGCCTGGGCTGGGGGTACTGAGCCAGCTTCGCTCAGCGGGCCAGCTGAAATTGGTTGCGTTGGAAGAAGGCGTCGGCGGCAGCGTAGCGCACTTCTTTCCGCAGGGTGAATTGCCGGGGGCTCAGGGTGAGCGTTTTGCGAATGGTGGCCGCGCGGTCGTTGTCGCGGCCTTGCGCTTCGAGCACCAAGTGCAGGGTTTGGCCCGGCAGCCACTGCTTGGCTTGCACCGTGTAATCGACGTCGTCCCAGCGCAGGCGGGTGCCACCAGCGGCGAGCGTCAGCGTGTCGGTGCCGTACACATGGCTTTGGTTGGGTTCCTGGTAGTCGAACCGCAGCAGGAGCTGGTCCGGGCGCGTCATTTCGCCGCGCGCGGCTACGGCCAGCGTAAAGGTTTGGGGGCTACTGTAGTTCAGGTAGGTCAGGGTGCCTTGCCACTCGGCCAAGGCGTCGGAAAGCTCGCCGCCGGTCAGCCGCGGCGCAGGCGAAGCACTGCCGTGGTGCGCAGCGGCTCGGTGGCCATGCGCAAATTGCCCGTGTCGCCGGTCACGGTGAGGTCCAGGTTGGCCTTGGTGCTGCTGGCGTTGAGCAGCACCGCCGCGGAGCCCGCCGCAAATTGCAGCACGCCCCGCTGGCCGGGTTTGAGCGTGGCTTTTTCCACGACGCGGCCGTCGCGCAGCCGCTCCTTGACCACCACCGCCACCGTTCCCTTGTTTTTGGCTACCACCCTGAAGGCCCCGCGCTGCTCCCCACCTAGCAAAAACTGCTTGCCGGGCTCTATGGTCAGGTCCGAACGAAGGTCATTTGACAACCAGTCGGCCACAGCCGGCAGGGCCAGCAGCCCGGCCACGAGCAGCGCGGCAGCCGCCCTTGCCGTGGCGGTGGTGAAAGCCGTTTTTCGCACCCAGGGCAGCCCGGCCCACAGCGCCGGCGAGGGATACGTGAAGCCGAGGCCGGCCACTTGCTGCGTAAACCAATCGGAGGTTTCCAGCTTGGGCAGGCCGGCTTCGACCATGACCACGCCCAGGTGCAGACGAAAGAGGAGCAGGCCCAGGGCCGCGGCGGGGCCGCGCCAGGCGGTGCGGGAGGTGGCGGGGGTTTCCATGAGGGGAATGGGATTGGGGGTTGGCGAAGGGATGCCCAAAAGTCCCTTTTGCCCCCGCGGCCCGCGCTCCAACTTACGGCTTGGGCCGTCCCAGCTTATGATTTGGGCCGCGTCACTTCGCCCGGCGTCCGTCCCATTAGCTTTTTAAATACCCGATTGAAAGTGGACTTGGAGTTAAACCCGCTTTCTAACGCAATGCCTACCAAGGAGTAATGCGCCAACCGCGGGTCTTGCAGCTTGCGCTCGGCTTCGGCCACGCGGTAGCGGTTCACGAAGTCGTTGAAGTTCTGGCCGCAGCCGGTATTGATGACGTGCGAGAGCAGGGACGTGTTGGTGCGCAGGCGGTGGGCTAGCTCGGCCAGGCTCAATTCGGGCTCCAGCCAGGGCTCCTCCTCTTCCATCAGGCGCAGGAGTTTCTCGCGCCACGGGTGCAGCTCCGGGGCAAGCCCGGCGGCCAGTGGCGCCTCCACACTTAGCGTCTCGGGCGAACTGCGCTCTCCGGCTGGGAACATTGAAGCCCCTATTGGCGCCGTTTCGGCAGAGCGAAGTGTCTGTTCAGTAAGCGCGGAGCTGCGCGTAGCGGGTGTGGCACTCGTCAATGCCTGGCTTAGGCCACCTGGAAAATCCCGGTCATCGGCTTCCGGCTGAAACCGCAAGGGAACCACGGCGGCATAATTGGCCTGCAAGCCCACCACGCTGAGGTAGTAAATCAGCAGGCCGTTTGCCAGGTACGCGTACCAGGAACCGGCGTAGCCCAACGGCCCGATAACGGCGTCCAAAATGTCCAGCGTCAGCCATACGACCAGGGCCAACAGGGCGGCCAGCAGCAAATCGCGCAGCCCGCGGAAACGCAGCCGCGTCGTGTCCGAAAAGTTGTCGTCCAGGTAGCGGCGGTAGTGGCGGTAGTGGCGCAGGGTGGCAACACCATAGCCCAGCATCATCAGGTACCCAGCCACATCGACCAGAAAATTCACCTCATCCAAGGCCGCCACTGCCTTGCCTTTGGTGCCAAAGTGAAACGGCAGGGCCTGCCCGCGCAGCTCGTGCTGCCAAGCCACGTCGTACAGAGCCGCCGCGGCATGAGCGCCCACGTACAGCAGCCACGGGGCCAGGTGCCACCAGTGCCGGCCCAGTTGAAACTCCTGATTGGTCAGGCTGCGGAAATACAGGTAAAACGCCGGCCCCCAAGCCAGCCACGGCCGCCACGGCACGTAGAACATGGCCGTGCTGTAGGCGTCGTGGCTATCGTACCAGCCGGCAAAGCCCAGCATCCACTGCGCCACCGGCAACACGTTCAGCAGGAGCAGCAAGCCCAGTAGGCCGTCGGCCAAGGTGCCGGTGCGGGCCGCCCGTATAAACAGGTGCACTGCCAGCACCAAGCCCGGCACCACAAACGGCAGCAGCAACGCACTATAAGCCCTGAATTCGAACAGCACGGCGCTAAGCTACGCATCGCAGCCGGCTGGTGCCTGCTCCTTTTTGCTGGCTCTAGGCCGTGGCCAGCATGCCCGCCAGTTCGGCCACGCAGTCGTTGAGCTGCTCCCAGGCCGGCAGCACGAAGTACTGGTGCTGGTAGCGCGCGCCCGTAACCGGT
>DASVTG010000570.1:0-4835 GCA_036387695.1 Hymenobacter sp.
CCCGAATTCCACCCACTTGTGGATTTTGCGGGCAATGTTGGCCTGCAAACCGTAGCGCGTGAAAGCCGAGTTGGTGATGATGCCTTCCTGGTCGAGCACGTTGCCCGAGAGCGAATACGTGCCCTTGTCGTTGCCGCCCGACATGCGCAGGGTGTAATCCTTGGTAAGCGCGCGGCGGAAAATCTCATCCTGCCAGTTCGTGCCCTTAAAGCCTTCGGGCAGCGACGTGCCCGCAGGCAAGCCGTTGAGAAAGTCTTCTGGTTTGGGCCGGTACGTTGTCAGGCCGGTGGTTTGGTCCACGCCCGAAGTGCCCGGGAAGGGGGCCGTGGTCGGGGTGACGCCGTTATAGGTGATGTTGTTCTGGTAGGCCTCGTTTTGAAACAACGCGTAGGTGTAGGCGTCCAACACCTTCATGCGCTTGGATACTTCCGCCAGACTGGTGTTGGCCACGAGTTCGATGTGGTCCTGACCGGCTTTGCCTTTCTTGGTCGTAATCATCACCACACCGTTGGCACCCCGGGAACCGTAGATGGCCGTGGCCGAGGCATCTTTCAGCACTTCAATCGACTCAATGTCCTGCGGGTTGATGTACGAGAGTGCGTTCGTGGACTGGCGCTGGGCCTCCGAGGCTCCGCTAGTGGGGGCGGGCGAGGTAAAAGGAATACCGTCGATAACGTATAGCGGCTCAGTGCCGCTGGCAAATGAATTTGCCCCGCGGATGGTGAGGCTGATGCCGGCGCCGGGCGCTCCGTCGCTGCGGTTCACCGTCACGCCAGCTACCTGGCCCTGCAGGCCTTGGTTGATGCTGGTAGGGATGGTTTTGAGGATGTCGTCCGTTTTCACGGTGGCGATGGCGCCCGTTACGTCGCTGCGTTTCTGGGTGCCGTAGCCCACCACCACCACTTCTTCCAAGGCTTTCTGGTCGGCCCGCAGGCTCACCGAAATGTTGGTTTTTCCTTTTACCGCCACTTCCTCAGCCTTGAAACCGACGAAGGAAAATACCAGTACCGCGTCATCGCTCGCCACGGAAAGAGCGTAACTCCCATCGGCGTTGGTGATGGTGCCGTTGGTGGTGCCTTTCACCGAAATGCTTACCCCGGGCAAGCCTTCGTTGTTGGCAGCATCCGTGACCTTGCCTTGCAGGGCTACCTGCGCAAATACCTCCGCCGGCCAAGAGGCCATAGCAAAGAGGAAAAATAGTAGTAAGAACTTTTTCATACAGAGTGGGAATGGAATGAAAAATTGAGCGACGAGCACTCGGAATGTTTCTTGGAAAGCAGGCTGCTTGGCGGCGGACTATAGCCAATAGGCGGAAACCCCGCCAGCGCCAAACCTGGCCGAAAGGGAAAGTGAAGGATTGGAGACATGGTATGAATTGGGCATTGAAGTGGGCTAAGTAAAGTTAAGGCCGAAAGCAAATAGTAAAATGCAAGCACCCGTAATCGTTTGCGGAGCTAATTTAGGCAACTAAAAGGTTTTAGCAAATTGTATGTAAAATGCTCAAACCTGGTAAGGTTACCCTAGATATTAATTCAGTCCTATCAAACGATTGCGGTTGCAAGTTATTAAAACTAAAACGTTTTAGCAAAAAATATTTCCGGCTAATTCAAGATGTTTGATACGGATATGAATTGGCAGCATAAAAAAGGCGCTTTCATATCCGGGGCAGTTAATCACCGTTAACCCAGCGGGTTCTACAAAGCAGCTATTTTGTCAGGCCTCGATAAAAGGGTGAGAATGGGTTGAGCATTCGGCTTGAACTCTGCTAACATAAGGCGCACCTCACCACGTAGGAGAGACGAGAGAAGGTACTCGCTGGAACTGCCATTCACGGCATTCAAACAGCCCGCAATGACGTTGCTGAGACACCAAGGCAGGCCGTTGCTATGGCTTGCATGCAAGACGAATTATGCGCTCGGGCCGTGGGTAATAATTTTTTACCTTTAACTTTGTCGACCTTCGTGCTGTAGTCCACGAAAAACTTAACTGCAACCCCGGCATAATTCGCCTTTTTCGCTTCATTGCTGCTTATGTATACTGCCATCATCGTTCTGATTCTTGTTGTGTGTTTCCTGCTGGCCCTGGTGGTGCTGGCCCAAAACCCCAAGGGCGGCGGACTTTCCAGCCAGTTCAGCGCCGGCGGTGCCGCCAGCATGATGGGCGTGAAGCGCACCGGTGACCTGCTGGAGAAACTCACTTGGGGCTTTGCCATCGGTTTGGTGGTGCTTTCGCTGGGCACGCACATGCTCACGGGCACCACCGCTGGCCCGGTCCGCAGCGTGAACCAGCAGCGCGCCCTCGAAACCCGCCTTCCCGCTCCCACCCCGGCGCCCGGTGCTCCGGCTCCGGGAACTCAGGCCCCGGCTGGCCCGACCACTGCTCCGGCAACGGCTCCGGCTCAGCCTGCAACGCCTGCTTCTACGCCGGCTAAATAATCATTCGGCGCAGGTTGCCTCAACACTTGGCAAAGCCGGTGGTTCCTACGTGGGACCACCGGCTTTTTCGTTAGCAGTCTGGGCTGAGGCGCAACTTTGGCGCTTCCGGCCGGCCACTTCTGCCACGGGATAGTTCCCGATACTGCCAATTTTGTCAGGTTTCTGGCACTGGCACGGGAAGTGAGGCAGGGCCGGCAACTCTGATTTTCCACCTAATTCAAACCAAACACACACAGAATGGCACTTAGCATGAAACCGCTGGCCGACCGCGTCATTGTTCGCGCCGCCGCCGCCGAGGAGAAAACCAAATCCGGCATCATCATCCCTGACACGGCCAAGGAAAAACCCCAGCGCGGCGAAGTTGTGGCCGTGGGCGAAGGCAAAACCGCCGACAGTGGCTCGCTCATCAAGCCGCAGGTGGCCGTGGGCGACCAGGTGCTGTACGGTAAGTACGCCGGCACCGAAATCACCGTCGATGGTGAGGACCTGCTCATCATGCGTGAGTCGGACATTTTCGCCGTGCTCTAAGCCAGCAGCTTGGGCTGACCGAAAAACTAACATTTCACCCTTCCAAATACTCCAACCCCAGAAATGGCTAAGAACATCCAATTCGACACCGAAGGCCGCGCCCGCTTGCAGGCCGGTGTGAACAAACTGGCGAACGCCGTGAAGGTGACCCTGGGCCCCAAAGGCCGCAACGTCATCATCGACAAAAAATTCGGCGCGCCCTCCATCACCAAGGACGGCGTAACGGTTGCCAAGGAAATTGAGCTGCGCGACCCCATCGAGAACATGGGCGCCCAGCTCGTGAAGGAAGTGGCTTCCAAAACCGCCGACCAGGCCGGTGACGGCACCACCACCGCCACGGTGTTGGCCCAGGCCATCTACACTGCCGGTTCGAAGAACGTAGCCGCCGGTGCCAACCCGATGGATTTGAAGCGCGGCATCGATAAAGCCGTTATCGCGGTGGTTGCCAACCTGAAGTCGCAGTCGAAGAAAATCGAAAACTCGGCTGAGATTGCTCAGGTGGGGACCATTTCGGCCAACAACGACGCCGAAATCGGCCAGATGATTGCCGATGCCATGGAGAAAGTGGGCAAAGAAGGCGTTATCACCGTGGAAGAAGCGCGTGGCACCGAAACCGAAGTTAAAACGGTGGAAGGCATGCAGTTCGACCGCGGCTACCTCTCCCCTTACTTCGTGACCAACCCCGAGAAAATGGAGGTTGAGTTTGACTCGCCTTACGTTCTCATCTACGACAAAAAGGTGAGCACCATGAAGGAGTTGCTGCCCGTGTTGGAGCAAGTGCTTCAGACCGGCAAGCCCCTCGTTATCATCTCGGAAGACGTTGACGGCGAAGCTTTGGCTACCCTGGTGGTAAACAAGCTGCGCGGCTCGTTGAAAATTGCCGCTGTGAAGGCTCCTGGCTTCGGCGACCGCCGCAAGGCCATGCTGGAAGACATTGCCACCCTCACGGGCGGTACCGTTATCAGCGAAGAGCAGGGCTACAAGCTCGAAAACGCCACCTTGGAGTACCTCGGCACCGCTGAGAAAATCATCATCGACAAGGACAACACGACCATCGTGAACGGCAAGGGCTCGAAAGAGGCCATCACCGGTCGCATCAGCCAGATTAAGGCCCAGATGGAAACCACCACGTCGGACTATGACAAGGAGAAACTGCAGGAGCGCCTCGCCAAGTTGAGCGGCGGCGTGGCCATTCTCTACATCGGCGCTTCGACTGAAGTGGAAATGAAAGAGAAGAAAGACCGGGTTGACGATGCCCTGCACGCCACCCGCGCCGCCGTTGAGGAAGGCGTGGTGCCCGGCGGTGGCGTGGCCCTGGTGCGCGCCCTGGAGTCGTTGGCCGGTGTTGACACCATCAACGCCGACGAGCGTACCGGCGTGAACATCATCCGCACGGCTTTGGAAGCTCCCCTGCGCTGCATCGTGCAAAACGCCGGTGGCGAAGGCTCGGTGGTGGTGCAGAAGGTGCTCGAAGGCAGCGGCGACTACGGCTACAACGCCCGCGAAGACCGTTACGAGAACCTGGTGGCCGCTGGCATCATCGACCCCACCAAGGTGACCCGCTTGGCCCTCGAAAACGCTGCTTCCATCGCCGGCTTGCTGCTGACGACTGAGGCCGTGATTTCGGACGAGCCCGAGCAGAAGGACGCGGGCCATGGCCACGGCGATGGCGGCATGGGCGGTATGGGCGGCATGATGTAGACCGCAGATTCTAACGGATTTGACGGATTACGCAGATTCGTTATAGCGCAAAAAAGCCCCGCTGGCGTTGCCGGCGGGGCTTTTTTGTGTTGCTTACTTCTCTTGGCAGTCATGCAGAGCGCAGCGAAGCATCTCGCTCGGGGCAACTAATTGCTTAATGCACGCGAGATG
>DASVTG010000571.1:0-5056 GCA_036387695.1 Hymenobacter sp.
CTGATTGCGTTTATGGGTTTGTGCGTGTCGGCGGTGGCCACGCGGGTGCGGGTGTGAGGGAGCTGGGAATGAGTCAGGCCAATCCAGAACGTCATGCTGAGCTTGCCGAAGCATCTCTACTGCGCTAGTAATCCTAATAAATGAATTACTCTTGCGGTAGAGATGCTTCGACAAGCTCAGCAGGACGAGCCGAGGAGCAGCCGTTCTAACCACAACTCAAATCCCAAAACCCATCCACTTCAACCCATGGAAGAAACCCAACAAGTGACCCAATACAAGTGGGACGACATGCCCAAAGAGGAGCTGTCGGACCAATTATCGCGCCGCCTCATCACCGGCGACAAGGTGATGCTGGCCCACGTGTACCTCAAAAAGGGCTGCATTGTGCCCCTGCACCAGCACGAGAACGAGCAAATCACCTACATCCTGGAGGGCGCCCTGCGCTTCTGGATTGGCTCCGAAGACGCCGAACCCATTGTGGTGGGCGTGGGCGAGGTGCTGCACATCCCCTCCAACGTTTGGCACAAGGCCGAGGCCATCGAAGACACGCTGGACGTGGACATCTTCAGCCCGCCGCGCCAGGACTGGTTGGACAAGTTGGACGACTACCTGCGCCAGAAATAGCCCATGGACCTCGGACTGAAAGGCAAAGTGTCCTTGGTGGCCGCCGCCAGCAAAGGCCTGGGCCGGGCCGTGGCCGAAGAGCTGGCCGCCGAAGGCGCTGCGCTGGTGCTGTGCGCCCGCGGCGAAGAAGCGTTGCAGGAAACCTGTGCCGCCATTGAAAAATCGACGGGCGGCGCCGTGCTAGGCGTTGCCGCCGACGTAGCAAACCCCGCCGATGTGGCCCGCGTGGTGCAGGCGGCGCGGGACCGGTTTGGCCGCATCGATGTTCTGGTGACCAACGCCGGTGGCCCGCCCGCCGGCACCTTCGACACGCTGAGCGCCGAGCAGTGGGACGCCGCCACGCGCCTGCTGCTCAGCAGCGTGGTGGAACTCACGCGGGCCGTGCTGCCCGGCATGAAGGAGCGGGGCTGGGGCCGCATTCTGAACGTGACTTCGATTTCGGTGAAGCAGCCGGTGGCCAACCTGATGCTCTCCAACAGCCTGCGCGCCGCCGTGACGGGCATGGCCCGGACGCTGGCCACGGAGGTAGCGCCGTTTGGCGTCACGGTCAACAACATCCTGCCCGGCTACACGCGCACCGAGCGGGTGGTGGGACTGGCCGAGGCCACGGCCGCGAAAGAAGGCATTTCGGCCGACGCCGCCACCGCCCGCTGGGAAGCGGAAATTCCGATGCGGCGGCTGGGCGAGCCGCGGGAGTTTGCGGCGCTGGCGGCTTTTCTGTGCTCGGAACGGGCCAGCTACATCACCGGCACGTCGGTGCCGGTAGATGGCGGCTGGATTCGCTCGCTGCTGTAGGAAGCGGGGCTGCAGCGTTTCATAGAACGTCCTGCTTATGTGGCGTCCGCGGAGTCGGAGCCTCTCACCTGCACAACTAATTAGTTGCTGCCGCGGTAGAGATGCTTCGACTCCGCTCAGCATGACGTTCTGGTTTTAGCAATGCACACCCCCACAATTTCCGCCGCGCCCACCGACACCCGCACCCACCGCCAGAAGATGCTCACGTTTGCGGGGGTGCTGCTGGCCATGTTTCTGGGCTCGCTTGACCAAACCATTGTGTCCACGGCGCTGCCGCGCATCGTGGCCGACTTGCACGGGCTCGACCGGTTTACGTGGGTGGCCACGGCCTATTTGGTGGCGAGCACCGCGCTGGTGCCCATCTACGGCAAGCTGGCCGACATGTACTCGCGGCGCAAGATTGAGGTAACGGCGGTTATTATTTTCCTCATCGGTTCCATGCTGTGCGGGCTGGCCGGGGAGTTTGGCTCGCTGCCGCTGCTTGGGGATGGCATGAACCAGCTCGTGATTTTCCGGGCCATCCAGGGCTTTGGCGGCGCGGGGCTGTTTGCCATGGCCTTCATCATCATCGCGGACTTGTTTCCGCCCGCCGAACGGGGGCGCTACCAGGGTTTTACCGGGGCCGTGTTCGGCACGTCGTCGGTGCTGGGGCCCTTTTTGGGCGGCTTTCTCACCGACCAAGGCAGCGGCTGGATTCCGGGCGTGGCCGGCTGGCGGCTGGTGTTCTACGTGAACCTGCCCCTGGGCGCGCTGGCCCTGTGGTTCATTCTGACGCAAATGCCGCCCCTGCGCCCACGCGCCCAACCCAAGCCCTTCGACTACCTCTCGGCCCTGCTGCTGCTGACGGGGCTGGTGCCGCTGGTGATGGCCTTGCAGCTAAACAAGGCCGAATACGGCTGGACCTCGCCGGTTACGCTGGGCCTGTTTGGCGTAGCGGTGGTTTCGCTGGTGGCGTTCGTGCTGCGCAGCCTGCGCCACGAAAACCCCATTCTCGACTTTGGGCTGTTTCGCAACGTCGTGTTTCGCTCGGCCAACGGGGCGCTGTTTCTGCTGGGCGGGGCGTTTTTGGGCATCATCATTTTCCAGCCCCTGTTCATGGTGAACGTGCTGGGCGAGTCGGCCACCCGGGCGGGCGTCAGCCTCATTCCGCTGTCCATGGGCGTGGTGTCGGGCTCGCTGCTGGCCGGGCAAATGGTGTCGCGCTTCGGCCACTACAAGCGCTGGATGCTGGGCGGGCTGGTGGTGCTGTTGGGCGGGCTGTCGCTGCTGGCCACCATGCCCGCCACCGTCAGCTACTACCAGGTGCTGGGCTACCTGCTGCTGTGCGGCATTGGGCTGGGGCCCACCATGCCGCTCTACACGCTGGCCATTCAAAACGCCATCGAGCCGCGCCTGCTGGGCCAGGCCACCTCGGCCTGCCAGTTCTTTCGCCAGATTGGCGGGGCCATCACGGCGTCGGTGCTGGGCACGGTGCTCACCCTGACGCTGGCCCAGAGCATGCCCGTGTCGGCGGCCCCGCCCATGGTGCCGGTGAAGCAAACGGTGGTGGCCGAAGGGCCCGCGCTACCCGCCGCGGCGGCCACCGCTGCCGCTTCGCCCGAGGTGAAGGCCGCCTTCTCGAAGGCCATTTCCCGGGTGTACTTGGTTAATATTTGCCTCGTGCTGGGCGGGTTGCTGGTCACGCTGTTTGTGCCGGAGCTGCCGCTGCGCAAGAGCAATGCCGCGCCAACGTCGGAGCCTCACCCCCAGCCCCTTTCCGGTGGAGAGGGGAGCCACGGCGGCGCGGGTGGAGAGTTAAAAATGAAGAGTTAGAGCTTAAAAATCAGGTGTGCGGTTTTCTTTTTACGTTTGCCTTTTAATTGACGCTTGGCTCCCCTCTCCACCGGAGAGGGTGAGGCCCAAGCCTTAGTGCTTGCCGAGCCCCACCCAGCCGCGCTGCACGGCGTAATACACGGCCGTGCCCACCACCAGCCCCACCAAATAGCCATACGGCAGCCCGGCGCAGAGCAGGCCCACGAGCAGCGCCACCAGCAACTCGGTGCGGCTGCCGCTGATGTCGCGCAGCAAGGCGGCCAGCGTAAGGGCCTCAAACAGCAGCAGCACGCCGAGGATGGGCAGCGGAAAAATCTGCACCACCTGCTGGAAGCCCTGGCTGAAGAATAAGCCCAAGGTCAAAAACAAGCAACCGTACAGCACCACCGAACCGCCTGTGCGGGCCCCAAACGCGTAGTGCCCCACCATGCCGCCCGAGCCGTGGCACACCGGAAACCCACCCAGAAACGGACTCACCAGATTCATCAGCGCGTAGGTAAGGCTGATTTGGCGCACCGTCAGGCCGCGCTCGGGGAAGTAGTCGGCGGCAATCTGGCGGGTAGCTAGCACGGAGTTGCCCAGCGACAACGGAATCTGAGGCAGCGCCAGCAGCACCGCGCCGGTGAGGATGTCGGCCGTCTGGGGCAGGTGCCAGGTGGGCAGATGAACGCCGACGGCCTTTTGCGCCGTGGCCAGGTCCAGCTTGAAAATCAACGCATAAACCACGCCCAAACTCACCACCAGCAGCGCCGCTGGCCAGCGCCGGTTGCCCAGCAGCACCACGATGATGAGAAACGCCGCAACGGCCAGCACGTAGCCGCCCAGCCCGTCGGCGGGCACGTACTGCTTGAGGGCCAGTGTGGCCAGCTGCAAGGCCAGCCCAAACTGAATGCCGCGCACCACGGGCTTGGGCACCAGCCGCGCCAGCGCATCAATCAGCCCCGTTACCGAGAGCAGAAACATGCTGATGCCGATGGCCAGCCCACCGCCGAAAATGACGCGGCCCGGGATTTTCTGAGCAATGACCAATGCGGCAAAGGCCTTGAGCGGCTGCACGGGCATGGGCATGCGGTACCAAAAGCCCGAGAACACCTGCATCAGCCCAAACAGAATGAGCACCCCGGCGCTGTCCACCTTCGAGGCGGCAATGACGCCAATAAGCAGCGGCAGGTCGGTGCCCAGGTCGCCAAACGCGCCGGCCAGCTCGTTGCGGTCGAAGCGAATGGGCGGGCGGGCAGGAGCGGAGTTAAGCATGTAGCGCGAACTTTGTAGTTCGCGTCCCCGCGCCATCACAACGACTTTAACAGCGCGGGGACGCGAACTACAAAGTTCGCGCTACTTGGCGGCTTCTTCGGCTACTTCGCCCAGGTACTCGCCGCTGGTCAGGCCTTTGCGGCGGCGCAGGGGTTTCAGGCGCTTGCCCAGGGCCTCTTCGGCCATCTGGTGGTCGAGGGCGCCTTCGTTGTGGGCCAGGAAAATGGTGGCCACGCCGTTGCCGATAAAGTTGGTGATGGAGCGGGCTTCTGACATAAACCTATCCACGCCCAGCAGCAAAGCCAGGCCTTCCACCGGTATCACCTTCATGGCCGTGAGCGTGCTGGCCAGCACCACGAAGCCACTGCCCGCCACCCCGGCCGCGCCTTTGCTGGTGACCATGAGAATGCCCATCATCGTCAGAATCTGGCCGCCGGATAAGTCGACGTGAAAAACCTGGGCCAGAAACAGCGTGGCCAGCGAGAGGTAAATGGTGGTGCCGTCGAGGTTGAAGGAGTAGCCCGTGGGCACCACCAGCCCCACCACCGGCTGGGCACAGCCCATGCGCTCG
>DASVTG010000572.1:0-2482 GCA_036387695.1 Hymenobacter sp.
CCGAGGACCACGACTTCGCCGAAATCAACCACTTCTCGCTGTTTGGCAAAACCTACTCGTGGGACGCGGTCAACATCGGCGGTCCCGTGGGCCGGCTCCTGCTCGACGGCTTCGCCGAACAGCTGCTCAGCCAGCTCCCGCCCGAAGTGCCGGCGGCCTTCCACGAAGCCTACACCCATTCGAAAACGCTGGCCGAGGCCACGCGCCGCTTGGCCGATGCCCTGTTTGGCGAGTTTGGCTTGGTGACGCTGGATGCCGACCGCCCGGCGCTGAAACAAGCCCTGGTGCCGGTGCTGGAACGCGAGATAAAGGAGCAGGTGTCGAACGCCGCCGTGCAGGCCACCAATGCCCGCCTCACCGCCGCGGGCTACAAGCCGCAGGTGTATTCGCGGCCCATCAACCTGTTTTTCATCACCGACGAAGGCAAGCGCGAACGGCTGGAGCCCGACGCGGGCGGCGCCGACTGCGTGGAAGTCACCGTGCGCAATACGGCCCGCTGCCACAGCCAGTCCGAGCTGCTGGCCCTGGCCCAGCAGCACCCCGAGCAGTTCAGCCCCAACGTGGTGCTGCGGCCGCTTTACCAGGAAATTCTGCTGCCGAACCTGGTGTACATCGGCGGAGCGGCCGAAGTGGCGTATTGGTTTCAGCTGAAGGACGTGTTTGCGGCGTTTGGGGTGCCCTACCCCATGGTGCTGCCCCGCAACTCGGCCGAGTACATCAGCCGCGCCAATGCGGGCAAGCTGAAAAAGCTGGGGCTGACTTGGCGCGAGATTTTCCGGCCGTTGCCCGAACTCAAGAAGCAGGTAGGCGCCGCGCTGGGCCAGGAAGAAATCAGCCTCAAAGAGCAGCAGCAGACCCTGGCCGCCGCCTTCCAGCAGGTGCAGGACCTGGCGCAGCGCCTCGACCCCACGTTAGTGAAAACGGTGGCCGCCGAAGCCCAGAAAGCCGCCGCCGGCCTCGCCGGTCTCGAAAAGCGCCTGAGCAAAGCCTCCGAAGCCAAGCACGAAACCGCCTACGCCCAGCTCACGGCGCTGAAGGAAAAATTATTCCCCGGCGGTGGCTTGCAGGAGCGCAGCGAAAACGTGCTCAGCATTTTGATTAACAACCCCGGGTTTATCGAGCAGTTGCTGGACGCCTTTGAGCCGCTGGCGCTGGAGTTTACGGTGCTGGAAGAGGAGTAAAACAATTGCTGCTCAAGCTTCTACCATGAAATCCGTTGTCATCCAGAACCAAGAGTTGGTCATTTCGCAGTTCGGGAAGTGGCCCGCTTTCCATGACGCGGAGATGGTCAGCGTGCTTTTTGAGCGTGCCGAGCCTGGTTACTGGCCAGTGATTACACCAAAGGTGTTCACGGTGGGTGGATTTGATAAAGTCACCTCCAATCCATCCAAGAATTGCTTAATCGAGTTGCAACTCCTTGAAGTACAAGACCATGAGCTAACAGAATTTAACCATCAGAACGTCATTTTTAGTCTTGACTTTGCCCGCAAAGACAATCTGATTATCTGTGACGTTGAACCATCTTATGGCGTAAGTGGCTACATTGAGGCAGAGCGGGTAATCGTGAAAAGTGTCACATTATTGGATGGTGAGCTCCAGCGGCCTTCGCATGACTAAAGCCGACCTCCGCCGCACCGCCCTGGCCCGCCGCATGGCCCTGGATGCCGGCGAAGTGGCCCGCCGCAGCGACAAGCTCCGCGAGAACCTGTTCCGCCAGTTTCCGGTGGCTGACTGGCAGTGGCTGCACCTGTTCCTGCCGCTGGAAAAGCGCAAAGAACCCAATACTTGGGAGGTGGTGAGGTGGGTGTGGGGCGAGGGGCTGCCCCTGCGGCTGGCCGTGCCCGTGGTGCAGCCCGACGGCGAGTCGCTGCGGCACTACGAGCTGCGGCCCGACACTCGGCTTACGCTCAACCGTTGGGGCATTGAAGAACCGGTGCCCGACCCCGTGGCCGCGCCCGAGGTGTTGCCCCAGGTGCTGGACGCCGTGCTGGTGCCGCTGCTGGCCGTGGACCGCACCGGGCAGCGCGTGGGCTATGGCGGCGGGTTCTACGACCGGTTTCTGGCGCAGTGCCGGCCGGCCGCGCAGTTCATCGGCCTCAACCTGCTGAACGAGGCGCCCGTGCGGGGCATCGCCGACGTGCTGGCGACCGACGTGCCGCTCACCGCTTACATCACGCCGGGCCGGGTGTGGCGGTTTTAGGGCATCCGTAGAAAACGGAGCGTATTGCCATATTAGTATGCTGTTAAAAATTTATTTTTTAACCGTAACATCCTAGCAATAAGTTATTCAGGGGCCGCGTTGGTCAGGCATCTTTCACCTCAAATTGATAGAACCCATGGCCGAAATCCAGCAGAATGCGGCCGGTCCACCCAAGGCCGGCAAACGACGAGCAAAGAAGATGTCGACGCGCGTCGACATGACCCCGATGGTGGACCTGGCGTTTCTGCTGCTCACCTTTTTCATGCTCACCACCACCTTCGC
>DASVTG010000573.1:0-3209 GCA_036387695.1 Hymenobacter sp.
ATACCACAACTCGCTTTGGTTCATTCACCCGGTGATGGTCCCATATTCATCAAACCTCATCACCACTCTGGCCCCCAACACCAGTGCCACTAGGCTGGGCACGGAGAAGCTGAGTTGGTGCTGGGGCGCTTCACAGAATTCCGCGGGCTCGCCAAAAGCCGTGGTGCTGGAGTGGCAGAAGACTGATAAGTGCGGAGCGACGAGGATGAAGAGCCAGTGACTACGCTCCTTTGTTAACTAGGAGCATAATCACGGCTGCACTCTGGCACAGATTAAGACCTCGCAGAAATGCTCCAGCCAAGAGTTCACGAAACTCCTCTTAATTGGGCGTTTCGTAAACTTTGATTCGTGAACCAGCTTATTGAACTCCATTTAAACTGGGCAGATGGTTCGCGGGTCTGCGCAACTTATGTGGGCGGCAGCTCAGGGAAAGGAGTGTGGCTGTTGCAGAACTCGGTGGGCAGGCCAAAGGGGCACCGGCTCGCTGCTCAACTCGTGTGAAAAGGGCCTTTAACCGCTTTTCACACTTGCTTCTGCTGGTCGAAACTTCGCTAACAGGCGTTGCGCGGATGTTAGCTCGCAGCCACGGTCGGATTAGGGAAACAAGCATTCCATTTCTTGGATACGGGCTTTGACGGGTATCCGCCCTGCGGCCTTGTCATCGTATTGCTCCGCTGCTTGTCGCAGCTGCCGGGCGGGGTGAACTACGTGACCACGGTCATCAACCTACGCACCCGCGGCATGAGCATGAGCATGAGCATGAGCATGAGCAAGTAGCCGCTCACCATCTGGGCGTTTTTCCTGACCGCCATCCTGGGCATACTGGCGTTCCCGGTGCTGTTTTCGGCGGCGGTGCTGCTCATCTTCGACCGTTCGTTTGGCACGTCCTTTTACTTGTCGGACATCTACATTGCCGGGCAGGCGCATGGACGACGCCCATCAGCCCCGGCCACGGCAACTGGCCCGGCGAGATTCCGGCCGTGCACCGCTGGCCCTACGACTACAGCAAGCCCGGCGCCGAGCAGGACTTTATCCCGCAAAACGTGCCGTACCCGCAAACGACGTCTTCCAACTTGCCCGATGAACAAGGCCGAGCAAAGTAACCGACCCGCGCACCGGCCAGTCGCTTTCCCATTACCTGCTCACCAGCCCCCACGCCGCCCGAGCCGCCGGCCTACCTGAGGTCTTGTCTCATGCACCTAAACGCGAACGAGCGGGCCACGTGGTCCGCTCGTTTCAGTTCCGGCCTAATTTTCAGGCCTGTTTTTGAGTAGTCTGCAAATTGGGTTCGGTTCGTAGCGGCCGCTAGTACATGTGCTGCCCGCCGTTGATGCTCAGGTTCGACCCGGTGATGAAGCCCGATTTGTCGGAAACCAAATACGAAACCGCCTCGGCCACTTCGTCGATGTAGCCCATGCGGCCCACGGGGATTTGGGCCACAATCTGCTCGCGGATGTTCTCGGGCACGGCCATCACCATTTCGGTCTCGATGTAGCCGGGCGAAATCGTGTTCACCGTGACGCCGTATTTGGCCACTTCCAGCGCCAACGACTTGGTGAAGCCGTGGATGCCGGCTTTGGCGGCCGAGTAGTTGGTTTGGCCAAACTGGCCTTTCTGCCCGTTGATGGACGAAATGTTGATGATGCGCCCGTATTTGCGCTCCATCATGCCGTTGATGACGTGGCGCGTGCAGTTGAATACGCCGTCCAGGTTGGTGCTCATCACGGCGTCCCAGTCGGCTTTGGTCATCTTGCTGAAGCGGACGTCGCGGGCGATGCCCGCGTTGTTGATAAGGATGTCAATGGGGCCAATTTCGGCTTCAATGGTCCGCACCATGCGGCCCACCGAGTCAAAATCGGCCACGTCGCCCCGCCGGACGTCTATCTCACAACCCATTTCCTCGAGCGCGTGCTGGAGCGCCTGGGCTTTTTCGGGGCAGCGGAAATTGCCCACCACCCGGCAGCCTTCCTCGTGCAGCCGCTTGCACAGCGCCGTCCCGATGCCCCCCGTGCTGCCCGTAATCAAGGCAACTCTTCCCGTTTCTCTTTTCATGACCGTGCCTGTTAAAATGAATGGTTCACACTAATTCGGTTTGCTTCAAAAATTTCAGGACTTCCTGATTGAAAACCTCGGGGCGTTGGTACTGCACGAAGTGGCCGCAGCGCGGCACCACCACCAGCTTGCCCCGGGGCAGCTTCACGGCTTCGCGCGCCACCAGCTCGGCGTATTCCTGCCCCCGCAGGTATTGGTAGGGGCTCACTTTGTCTTCCTGCCCGATGAGCATCAGGGCCGGCTGCTTTACGTCGGTCAGGACGTGGTTCACCGATTCCAGCAGCATGCCCTCCACCGAGCGGAGCATGGTCTTGCCAAACACGGCCGCGTCGTCCTTGAAAAAAGCGAGCCGCTTGAGCAAGTCGCCGGCTTCCTGCTGGTTGTTCTGGAAGCCAATCATAAAATTCAGCTGGTTATGCGTAAAGGCGTTGCCGCTGGCCACCACCCCGCCGGCCAGGTTGATGAGCATCTGCTTTTCGAGCGAGGTATAGGGCTCAATCCCGGCCGGCGACACGAGCACCAGCCGCTCGATGCGGTCCGGGGCTTTCAGGGCGGCCACGATGGCTGTTTGGCCGCCCAGCGAGTGGCCCACCAGCGTGACCGGGCCCACGCCCAGCTTGTCCAAAAAAGCCAGCACCGTGTCGGCGTAAAAAGTCACCGTGTACGGAAAGTCGCCTTTGGTGGAGTAGCCGTGGCCGGGCAAATCCAGCGCCAGGCAGCGGTAGTGCTTTTTGAGCACGTCCATGTTCTTGCGCCACGAGGGGATGCCGCTGCCCATGCCGTGCACGAACAGCAGCACCTCGGCGCTGCGGTCGCCTTCGTCGACGTAGGCAATCTCCAGGTTCTCATCCAGTTGAGCTTTCTGGATGGAATACGGGTAAGACACCCGTTCGCCGGGGTCTTTTTCGGTGGTGGGCATGCCGGTGTGGCCCCATTGGCTGGGGTGCCAGAGGGTTTTCCAGGCGTTGAGGAAGTCAAACATCAGTTGTCTCTTTCGTGTAACCAGTGGGCGATGCCGGGCGCCAGCTCGGTCTGCGACCGGGACCCCACAAACACGCCAATGTGGCCCCCGGCGAACTTGGTGAGGCATTTGTCGGTGCTGCCCACCAGGTCGTTGAGGGGAATGGAAGCTTCGGGCGGCACGAGGTGGTCCTCGG
>DASVTG010000574.1:0-8250 GCA_036387695.1 Hymenobacter sp.
CACCTGTTCCAGCACCCGCTCGATGTGGTCGGGGTGGTGCACCTTCTGCCAGCCCCAGCCCTGCATTTCGGCCAGGTCGGTGCCGGTGTAGTCGTACCAGCGGTCGTTGTACCAGAAAATGTGGCCGTCGGCTTCGGCCATCCAGGAGAGCTGGGCCACCGTGTTGGCCAGGGTCGTAAACTCCCGTTCGCGGGCCGAAGCGGCCCGCAGGGCTTCTTTCTGGGGGGTGATGTCGAGGCAGAAGGAGACGCCCTTGTGGGTGCCGGGCTCGGTGAGGGAACCGCCCAGCAGCACCGGCACGCGGGTGCCGTCGGGCCGCAGGAGCTCCTTTTCGAAGGGGCGGTGGGCGCCGGTGCGCCGGAGCTCGGCAATGGCCCGCTCGTCGAGGGCGTGGTACTCGGGGGGGGTGATGGCGTGCCAGTCGATGCGGCCCGCTTGCAGGTCGTCGCGCGAGTAGCCGATGAGGCGCAGGTAGGCGTCGTTGGCGTCGGGCACGGCCGTGCTGTCCAGGTCCCAAAACAGAATGCCGATGACGTCGGAGGCCAGCAGCTGCTCCAGGTTGCGCTCGGTGGTTTTGCGCTGGTGAATGTCGAGGTTGCTGTTGACCCACGCGGCGGGGCGGCCGTCCGGGCCGGGCACGGGGCGGGTGTAGCTCAGCATCCACCGATACTGCCCGTCGTGGCGCCGCAGCCGGTACTCCGCTTCGTAGGGCTGCCCGGTTTGCAGGGCGGTGGCCCACAGCGCCCCCACCCGCGGCAGGTCGTCGGGGTGAACGAGCGTGCCCCACTGCTCAGTCATCTGCTCCAGGGGCAGGCCGGTGTAGTCCATCAGGCGCTGGTTGAGGTACTGAAACTGGCCGGCTCCGTCGGTGGTGGCAATCATGAGGGGCGCATTTTCGGCCAGCAGCTGGAAGCGCAGCGCCGTTTCCTTGCCGGGCGTGATGTCGGTGACGGTGCCCACGAGGCGCGTGGGGCGGCGGGCGTCGTCAAAATAGGCTTGGCCGGTGGCGCGCAGCCAGCGCGGCTGGTCCGCCGGGCCGCCATCCGGGGTGCGGTATTCGATGTCCAGCACGCCCGTGCCGACTCCGGACAGCACGTGCACCACGGCCGCTTCCGTGGCCGCCCGGTCATCGGGGTGCACACGCTCCAGAAATAAAGGCAGGGTCACTTCGGCCGCCGGGGGCACGCCCAACAGCTGCTTGCAGTGGTCCGACCAGCGCAGGTCGCCGGTTTGCGGGTTCAGGTCCCACGTGCCGATGCCAGCCGCGGCTACCGCGGCTTGCAGGCGTTCGTGGTTCAACAGGTCGTCGTCGTCGTGGGCAGGCATGGGCGCGGGGGGAGAAATCGATTCAGGACTGCACCAGGTGCAGCTCCATTCCGGTTTGAAAGTACAGGGTGAGGGCGCTGCGCTGCCCGTCGGCAGTGCGCCGCAGGCGCGTAACGAGGGCCGTGGCGTCCTCGTCGGCGGTGCGCATCGTCAGGTAGGGGCGGTTCAGCAACGCGTCGCGGTTGATGCTCCAGTCTCCGGCCGCGTGGTGGGTGGGGGTAACGACGCCCAGCACGCCGGGCTGCAGCTGCAAGTGGGTGGCCTGGGCCAGGGCCGTGGCGGGGCTGGCCTGGCTCAACACCCGTTCGGCCACCTGCCACGTCCCGTTCAGGTACTGGTCGGGCAGGTGCTGCAGGTTGATGTCGAGTAGGAGGTCCGTCACAGTGCGGGGAGTAGGTGGTTTTCTGGCCTGGTAGCCCGGCAGCCACCCCGAAGGGCGCAGCCAAAACTAATGGGAAAGGAAAAACTTATGTAGCAACATCTAAACAGCCCGCCGGGTTATCGGCTATTCTGGCAGTTGAGTTTAAGCTGCCGGATTCAACCAGCCAGCATAATGGCCAACGGCTGCCCAGCATCGCAATTTGATAACCTGCTGGCATTTTTGCGTAACTGCAAGCCGCTTGGTTGAATTCCTGCGTATGCGGCTCATTGCTTAACCTCGGCTATTGCGGCCTCTTTTACTGGTTTATCCTCTTTGGCAACGACTTTTCCAACTTTATATTTCAACAACGCGCTGGGCCGGGTGTACCACTGCGCCCCTGACTACGTGCGCATTGACTGGCAAACCGCGCCCATGACCCGCGTGGAGCTGCGGGCGGTGTACGAGCACACGCTGCACTTACTCAAGCGCGGCGGGCTGACCAAGGTGCTCAGCGACCACCGCCTGATGCCCCCGTACACGCCCGAGGACCGGGACTGGCTGGTGCGCAACTGGGTGCCGCGGGCCATCCGCGAAGCGGGCTATGCGCGCTGCGCCGTGGTGCAGGCCCACAACGTCTTCAACCGCCAGGCCACGCAGCAGTTAGTAGCGGACGCGGCCCAGACGGGCCTGGTGGTGCAGTACTTCGACGAGCTGGACCCGGCGCTGGCCTGGCTGCTGAATCAATAGCGCCCTTGCCTTTTCTTCGGCCGGGGTTTACCGCTCCGGGCAGCTTTTACTTTTCAAGCACGCTGGTTAAAGCTATGCCCTTTAGGGCAAGACTCTAGTTGCTACTTACTTCCAGGCGCTGGTAGCTTTGTAAGATGAAGCAGCGAACAGACAGCCATTCGGTTCACAAGCTGGAAGCGCACCTGGTGTGGAGCACCGAATACCGCTAGTGGGTGTCTTTCAATCGGCTTTAGCCGAAACCAGCGAATTTTATTCGCCAAGCAAACCTACGGACTTACAGTCCATAGTCGTTTAGTTAAAGCGGCTCTTCAAAGCCGCTTTTCGTTAGCGCTGTAGCTGGATGGCCGTGCCAGCGACGGCTCCTCCTACCCAACTGGCTTTTTTCTTTGCGGAATGATGAATGCAATTGTTATTGAGCAGGCCGGCGGACCCGCGGTGCTACAGTTGCGTCAGCAAACGCGGCCCGGCCCGGCGGCGCATGAGGTGCTGATACGCGTGCGCGCCGCGGGCGTGAACCGGCCCGACGTGCTCATGCGCCAAGGCAAGTATGCGGGCACCGGCGACGTGGCCGGACTGGTGCCCGGCTTGGAGCTGGCCGGCACCGTGGAGCAGTGCGGAAGCGAAGTTGAGCGCTGGCGCGTGGGCGACGCCGTGTGCGCTTTGGTGGCCGCCGGTGGCTACGCCGAATACGCCGTGGCGGACGCCCGCCACTGCCTGCCCGTGCCCGCGGGCCTGAGCATGGTGGAAGCCGCCGCGCTGCCCGAAACCGTGTTTACGGTGTGGCACAACGTGTTTGAGCGCGGTGCCCTGCAACCCGGCGAAACCCTGCTGGTGCACGGCGGTAGCAGCGGCATTGGCACCACCGCCATCCAATTGGGCAAGGCGCTGGAAAGCCGCGTGGTGGTGACGGCCGGCGACGACGCCAAGTGCGCGGCCTGCCGCCGCTTGGGCGCCGACCTGGCAATAAACTACCGAAACGAAGACTTCGAGGAAGTGCTGCAAGCCGAGGGCGTGGACGTGGTGCTGGACATGATTGGCGGCGACTACATTGCCAAAAACCTGCGCATTTTGAAGGACGACGGGCGCCTGGTGTTCATCAACGCCATGCAAGGCGCTAAGGGCGAGATTAATGCGTTGGAGCTGATGCGGCGGCGGCTGCACATCACGGGCAGCACCTTGCGCCCGCGCTCGGCTGCTTTCAAGGCCGCCCTCGCCGCGGAGGTGGAACAGCGCGTGTGGCCGCTGGTGGCCGCCGGCCAGTTGCGCCCGGCCATCTTCCAAACGTTTCCTTTGGCCGAAGCCAGCGCCGCGCATGCGCTCATGGAAAGCAGCGCCCACATTGGCAAGATTGTGCTGACCGTTGGCGAGTAATCGGCCACAAAAAAGCCCGTCCTGACAGCAGAACGGGCTTTTTTGTGGCCGGGAAGTTAGGCTACGCCTGCTTCCATTTGATGGTGCAGCCAATGGCTTTCGTGGTGGTGGTGCTGGGCGACTTGCCGGCCATGATTTCGGCCATGGCATTCTCCACGTATTTGGTTTTCACCAGTTTGGGGTCTTCGGAATTGTCGTCGATGGCGCCGATGTAGGACACCACGAAATCAGCGCCCTTGCGGGTGAGCACGTAGAGGTGCGGCGTGCGGGTGGCGCCGTACATTTTGGCCACTTGCTGGGTTTCGTCAAGCAAATACGGGAAGGCGTATTTCTTGGCTTGCATGGCGGCGTAGGAGTCGCCGGGGGCCACGGCCGGGTCGTTCGGGTTGATGGCCACCACGGGGTAGCCTTTGGGGGCGTATTTCTGGTTCAGGTCGATGATGCGGCTTTCGTAGGCCTTGGCGTAGGGGCAGGTGTTGCAGGTAAACACCACGATGTAGCCTTTGGCGGCTTTGTTGTCGGCCAGCGACACCATTTTGCCGTCGATGTTTTTCAGCTTAAAGTCCGCGGCTTTGTCGCCCACTTTGTAGCCTTCGGAGGCCGGGCGGAAGGCGAAGCTGGTCAGCAACAACGCAAAGCAGAGGGTTAGGTACGGCAGGAGCTTTTTCATGGCAATGAGATGAATGGTAAGTGGTTTGTGTGTGGTTTGGGGGCCGCGGGTTACTTAAGTAGGGGCCGTTGAAGTTACAAAAATTTCTGCAGTGCCGCGGTTAGCTCGGCTTGCGAAAGCTCTTTTTCAAACGTGACCCGCTGCTTGGTCTTGTTGTTGACAATCAGGGTGAAGGGCAGGGCGCCCGTCCATTGGGCGTCCACCTTGTCGAGCCAGGAGTTGGGGTCGGATTCGTTGAGCAGAATGACCTCGGATTTCAAGCCGCGTTGCTTCACAAAGGGTTTTACTTTTTTGTCAAGCTGCGAGGCATAGTCCAGGCTCACCAGCAGCACTTTTACTTTCTTGCGGGCATTGGCCGCGCCCACCTGCTCGAAGCCCGGCAGCTCTTTGATGCAAGGCGCGCACCACGTGGCCCAGAAATTCACCACATACGTCGTGTCTGTGGGCCGCGCGAGCCGCTTTTGCAGCTCCGGAAACTTGATGACGGCGACTTGCTGGGCAAAACTTGGGGCGGCCAGGAGCAGGGTGCTGCCGAGCAAAACGGACTTGAGAAGGGGCATGGGAATGATGAATTGCGGGACGGTGGGGCAGGACATGAGCCAGAATCAACCCTGCAGGTCACAGACAGCGAAGCCCCGGCAGAAGTTGCGGGGCAAAGAAAGGATAGGCCCAACGGGAAGCGCTTTACCTTTGTGCCACGGCGCAACTTTCGCCTTCCTCCCCTAGTTTTTGGGTTATGAACAAAACGTATTGCCCCAGCCTGACCGAGTACAAACGCCGCGTGGCCCGCGTGGTCAACATTGGCGACCTTCCCTTGGGCGGCAACCACCCCATTCGGGTGCAGAGCATGACCACCGTGGACACGATGGACACCCTCGGCTCGGTGGAACAGACGCTGCGCATGGTGGAGGCCGGCTGCGAATACGTGCGCATTACCGCCCCCAGCATGAAAGAGGCCCAAAACCTGCTGGAAATCAAGAAAGAGCTGCGCAAGCGCGGCTGCAACGTGCCGCTCATCGCCGACATTCACTTCACGCCCAACGCCGCCGAGCTGGCCGCCCGCGTCGTGGAGAAAGTGCGCGTGAACCCCGGCAACTACGCCGACAAAAAGAAGTTTGAGGAGCTAGAATACACCGACGCCACCTACGCGGCTGAGGTGGAGCGCATCCGGGAGCGGTTCCGGCCGCTGGTGAAAATCTGCAAGCAGTACGGCACGGCCATGCGCATCGGCACGAACCACGGCTCGCTGTCGGACCGCATCCTGAGCCGCTACGGCGACACCCCGCTGGGCATGGTGGAGTCGGCGCTGGAGTTTCTGCGCTTGTGCGAAGAGGAAAACTACTACGACGTGGTGCTGAGCATGAAGGCCAGCAACACCCAGGTGATGGTGCAGGCCTACCGCCTGCTGGTGCAGAAGCTCGACGAGGAAGGCCTGCAACCCTACCCGCTGCACCTGGGCGTGACCGAAGCCGGCGAAGCCGAAGACGGCCGCATCAAGTCGGCCGTGGGCATCGGCACGCTGCTGGAAGACGGCCTCGGCGATACCGTGCGCGTGTCGCTCACCGAAGCCCCGGAGGCCGAAGCCCCGGTGGCCAAAATGCTGATTGACCGGTATACCAACCGCGCGGCGCAGGCTCAGCCCATTCGCCCGTTGGGCGGGGAGGTAAAAGTTAAAAATGAAGAGTTAAAAGGTGGGAACGAGGGGTTAACTTTTACCTCTCAACTTTTAACTCAAAAGGACGGCGAACTTTCCCCCATTAACCCCTTCCAGTATTTCCGCCGCGTCACGCGGGAAGTGGAAAACATCGGCGGTGCCAACGTGCCCCGCGTGGTGGCCGACTTGTCGCGCCTGCAAAACCTGGAGTACGCCGACTTGCGCGCCGCCGGGCAGCTGTATTCGCCGTTCCTCGACAAGTTTCAAATGTCGGATTTGGGCGCCGACTACATCTACACCGGGCAGGTGCCGTCGCCGTTCATGCTGCCCAACGGCCTGAAGGAAATCGTGGATTACAGCGCCTGGCGCGACGCCGGCCACCGCGCCGAGCATTACCCCGTACTCACGCAGGCCGAATACGCCGTGGCGGCAGCAAAGCACCCGACGCTGAATTTTGTCTTCCACAATTTGGCCTCGCTCACCGGGCCGGCCCTCGACCAGCTGCGCGAAGACAGCACCGTGGTGGTGTTTCTCTATTCCGAGAATGCCCACGCCATGCCGGAAATCCGCCGTGCTTTCTTCGAATTGATGAACGCGGGCGTGACGTGCCCGGTCATCATCAACCGGCAGTATCCGGTGCTGAAGGACGAGGAAACCCAGCTCTACGCCGCCACCGACGTGGGCGGCCTGCTGCTCGACGGCCTCGGCGACGGCGTGGTGCTCAGCACCGAGCTGCTGCCCGAGCGTTCCAAAGCCGAATGGCTCACCACCATCGATGGCTTAAATCAGCTGTCGTTTGGCATTCTGCAGGCGGCTCGCACGCGCATGAGCAAAACGGAATACATCAGCTGCCCCAGCTGCGGCCGGACGCTGTTCGACTTGCAGGAAACCACGGCCATGATTCGCAAGCGCACCGACCACCTCAAGGGCATCAAAATCGGCATCATGGGCTGCATCGTGAACGGCCCCGGCGAAATGGCCGACGCCGACTACGGCTACGTGGGCGTGGGCAAAGGCAAAATCTCGCTCTACCGCGGCCAGGAAGTCATCAAGAAATCGGTGCCCGAAGAAGCCGCCGTGGACGAGCTGATTGAGCTCATGCGCGAAGACGGACGCTGGATTGAGAAGGAAGTAGTGGAGGAGCCGGTAGGAGTGTAGTTGGGGCTGCGGACGGTCAAGTAAAAGACCGTCATGCAGAGCGCAGCGAAGCATCTCGCGTGCAGTAGTAATCTCAACCTTTGGGTTTAGTATTGCACGCGAAATGCTTCGACTGAGCTCAGCATGACGTTCTGCATAGGACGTCCAATCAACTGTTTTTACCATATGACCCTTTACCAACGCCTCCAGCAAACCCGCTCCGAAGAGGACGTTAAGGACGTTTACATCAAGGCGCTAAACCTGAAAGGGTACAGCAAAAACCTGATTGACATTCAAACCAAGGAAGTGTGGTTTGAGGCCAAAGAAGGGCACAAGCATTCCACTTATGCCATGTTTACGCAGCTGATGCACTACGTGCAGCAGGCGCTGAACAAAGGCGAATACGTGCCGCCGCTGCTCGCGGTAATTGACGCGCAGAAGGCGGCAATTATGAAGAGCACGGATGTGGTTCCGTTTCTTGCCAAAAAGACCATCAAATGGGGCAAGAGCGCCAGCGGCTACACCCAGGAAGCCCTCGACGCAGTATCTGCGCACATCGGTACTTATTTCGTCTCCTTCAAAATTGAGACGCACGAGGACGAGTTCCTCAGCACCATCCGCAGCGCCATTGCTACGGGCGACATCATCCGGGTGGCCATCACGCCCGACAACCTCAAGCAGGTGTTCGACAAGTGGGTGGCCCTGATTGGGCAGGAAATCCTGGACGTGGCCCCGGAGGATTATGCGCTGCTGTTCTTCGCCGACATCATGAGCGACGGCACCGTGAGCACCCACGCCAACCTGCCGGCCGAGCTGTTGCACCGTAGTGGCAAGCCGGTGTTCAGCCTCGGCGGCAAGCTCTACGAGCTGGGCAGCCACGAGGGCTACCGGCGCTTCTGGGCCATTTACCACCGCCCGCCCGAAGCGGCCTACCGCAACTACCTGCTCGAACGGCGCGACAGCCTCATTCCGCTGGATGAGCGC
>DASVTG010000575.1:0-19895 GCA_036387695.1 Hymenobacter sp.
AGCTTTGCGCCGTGAAAATATTTCTCAATAACAAAAAAAAATGATGAAAAAATTATTACTAGCGTTAGGCATTGTCAGCGGCAGTGCTATGGCCGCAAATGCACAGACCAGTGCATTAAAGCTCAACCTGTTCAGCTTGCCTGTCAAAACCGCCTCGCTTTTTTACGAGCACGCAGCCGGCGAGACAAGTTCGGTGCAGCTTGGCGTGTCTTATACTGGGTTCAGCATCAGCGACACCAAGTTTTCCGGCTTCAGCATCACCCCCGAATATCGGTTCTTTCTGACGGGCAAGGCTATGCAAGGGTTCTACGTTGGGCCTTACCTGCGCTACCAGAGCTATAACCTGACAGCCGAGTACGACGATTTTAACGGCGGCACTCAGAAAGACGAAGCCACGCTTTCTACGTTTGGCGGCGGTATTAACCTGGGCTACCAGTGGGTGTTCAAACAGCGCATCGTGCTGGAGCCCTTCCTCCGCACGGGCTATAACTCGGGCTCCGTAAAAGTGAAATCAGGCGACAACAATTTCGATACCGGCTCTTTCGATGGCTTTGGCCTGTTGCCCGGCTTAAACCTGGGCATTGCCTTCTAGGTTTTTGTAATAAACCAACAATGCAAAAGGCCGCCCCGCGCAATGCGGGGCGGCCTTTCTATGTGCTAATCAGCGTTGAACTTGTAGCCTACGCCCTTGATAGTCTGAATGTGGTGGTCGCCCACTTTTTCGCGCACTTTGCGCACGTGCACGTCCACGGTGCGGGCCAGCACAAACACGTCGTTGCCCCAGATGTTCTGCAGCAGCTCCTCGCGGTTGAACACCTTGTGGGGCGAGGCGGCCAAAAACGCCAACAGCTCAAATTCTTTCTTGGGCAGCGTAATCTTTTTGCCCTCCTGGTACACCGCAAACCCCGTCCGGTCGATGCGCAGCCCGTTGATGTCGATGGCGTCCACGGCGGCGTGCGGGTCTTGGTCACGGCGCTTCACGGCGGCCAATCGGCCAAGCAGGGCCCGCGGCTTGATGGGCTTTGCGATGAAATCGTCGGCGCCGGCCTCAAAGGCCGCTACTTCGGAAAATTCCTCGGCGCGCGCCGTTAGGAATAAGATGTACGTGTCTTTGAACTTGGGCTGCTCGCGCAGCAAGCGGCAGGTGGCGATGCCGTCCAGGTTAGGCATCATCACGTCGAGCAGAATGATGTCGGGGTGGAAATCAGTGGCTATTTCCAAGGCTTTGCGGCCGTCGCTGGCAGAGGCAGTCTGGTAGCCCTCCTTCTTCAGGTTGAATTCCAGCAACTCGACGATGTCCGGGTCGTCGTCGACCACAAGAATCTTGTACACGGGCGATTTGGGGGCAGTCACGGCGTTGGGCTTAAGTGAAGCAAGTCGTTACGGGTGCAAAAGTACCGCTTTGCCGTTGCGAGCCATGTTACGATTATGTGACCACAGATTGAACGGATTTTAACGGATTACAACGGATTTTTTGTGGTTCCTGCCGGTGGTTCATTTACTACTGCAGCACGTTGAAGCTTGTTGCCAAACAAAAGAAATCAACGATTCAGTCCACCTAATATCCCGCTGCGGCCCGATGCGGAACCACAAAAAATCCGTTAAAATCCGTTCAATCTGTGGTCCTATTGCACCATGTTCAGCCGCGACTTCAGGCCTTGGTATTTCACCATGTCCACCTTCACGGTGCCCACAAACATCTCGGCCTGAAACAATACCGGAATCTTGTTGCGGTCATCCGATAAGTACACTGAAATAGCATTTTCGCCGCGGAAGAGCTTGTTGTTCGGCATCTTGGGCACCAGTTTGAACGCGCGCACATCGCCGGCCTTGGTTTCCACAATTTCACGGCCCTTGTAAACCACGTCCAGCATCACGTTGTCACCGTCGAAGTAACCGGGGATTCTCACCACGTCGCCGACCCGCATCCGGTCGAAGTTGATGGTGCGGAGGTAATAAAAACCACTCACCAGTTCCAGCGTGTTGTTGGCCACCTTCACCGTTTTGTGCCGATTTTTGGTGTGGTCCTGTACTTCAGCTACATCGTGAAGGTGGTCGAACTCTACGGTCTCTTTTTTGCGGTAGTTCTTTTCGGCAATGTCGCGCTGCGCCCGAACGGGCAGGATGCTGGTCGTGTCGATGTAGGCGCGCCACTGGTCGCGGATGCGCAGGAAATAATCGAACGAGCCGGTGGTCTTGCCGCTCACGGTGGCCTTGTAGCAGGGCCGGTTGTTCACGCGTTCGAGGTTGCCAGAGGTTTCCACGGTGGCCTCGCCGCCGTTGATGAGGCCGTAGTGTACGGTGTATCTAATCACCTCACCGCGTCCGAAACTGGACTGTGGGACGCTGCGAACGGCATCGCCGGGGCCGAGCGGAAGCTGTGCGGCGGCCAATAACAGAAAAATAGCGGGGGTAAAGAAGAGCCAGCGGCGGTTCATAAAAATAGGATAGCAAACAGAACGTCGGACGTAGACAAACGCAATGCCAGCCTCCGACACGCCAAAGATACAGACGTAAAAAAGCCCGCCGCAGATTGCGACGGGCTTTCTTTTGATAAGTTAAAAGTTATAAGTTGAGAGTTAAAAGTCACCAAGCTTTAACTCTCAACTTATAACTTTTAACTAAAATTACAGCGTGTCTTCGCCGTCTTCTACGATGGTCAGGTCAACGGGGATAACTGCGTCGTCGCCTTTGGCCATGTTGCGGATTTTGGTTTCGATTTCCAGCGCCAACTCGGGGTTGTCGAGCAGCAGGGTTTTCACGGCTTCGCGGCCTTGGCCGATTTTGGTGTCGCCGTAGTTGAACCACGAGCCCGACTTGCCGATGATGCCCATGTCGACGCCCAGGTCCACAATCTCACCGACTTTCGAAATGCCCTGGCCGTAGATGATGTCGAACTCCACCACCTTGAAGGGCGGTGCAACTTTGTTCTTCACCACCTTCACCTTGGTGCGGTTGCCGGTCACGTTGTCCTTGTCTTCCTTGATTTGGCCGATACGACGGATGTCGAGGCGCACCGAGGCGTAGAATTTCAGGGCGTTGCCGCCGGTCGTGGTTTCGGGGGTGCCGAACATCACGCCGATTTTCTCGCGGAGCTGGTTGATGAACACGCAGCAGCAGCCCGTCTTGTTGATGGTGCCGGTGAGCTTGCGCAACGCCTGGCTCATGAGGCGGGCGTGCAGGCCCACTTTCGAGTCGCCCATGTCGCCTTCCAATTCGCCTTTCGGCACGAGGGCAGCCACGGAGTCAATCACGATGATGTCAATCGCACCCGAGGAAATCAGCTGGTCGGCGATTTCGAGGGCTTGCTCGCCGTTGTCGGGCTGCGCGATGAGCAGGTTGGTGGTGTCGATGCCGAGTTTTTCGGCGTAGGATTTGTCGAAGGCGTGCTCGGCGTCGATGAACGCGGCCATGCCGCCTTTCTTCTGCGCCTCGGCTATCATGTGCATGGTCAGCGTCGTCTTACCCGACGATTCCGGGCCGTAGATTTCGATGACGCGGCCGCGCGGTACGCCGCCAATGCCCAAGGCAATGTCGAGCGAAAGCGAACCGGTGCTGATGCTCGGAATGTCGTCCACCTTGTTGTCGGAGAGCTTCATCACGGTGCCCTTGCCGTAGGCTTTGTCCAGCTTATCGAGCGTAAGCTGAAGGGCTTTCATTTTTTCGGCCGCGACGTTCATATCGCCTTTTTCAGCCTTTTCGACTTTATCGGCTTTTGGGGCCATTTTGGTAGCTAGTGCCATGAGGGGGTGTTTGTGAAAAAGGGGTTACGTTTGGTAAAGTTAAGCGTTTTGGCTGGCCTGCAATTGAATAAATCTATTCCTCAGTACAAACTTCGGTCAGGCTCTTTTGCGGCGGCTTTTTCTAACACACCACCCCTTGGTTTCGTGCCCTAGAAAGGGGAAATATATGACGAATTATCTAAGAATTTTAGTTGGCCTTGTGGCTGTACTAATTACAGTGGGAGAAGCGCGGGCGCAATTGGATAATCGGGCGTTTACAAGCCCCACACCGGGACGCAGTAGAGAAATACGAGGGATAGATAGCTTGCTAAACGAAGGGGGACAAGAAACTGACTCGGCAGCTGTAGATATTCTTCGGACCAATACTCAAGGCAAAGCAGGCGAGCTACGCCTTTCCCTCAACGCTTTCACATTCTTCAAAGACAATGAGTATTTCAACAAAATCATTGAAGGCTACACGCTTTACGGTACGCAGCTAAACCCGCAACTCGTCTATTATCCCACCGAGTCTTTGCGCCTGGAAGGAGGCGTATTTCTGTGGAAGGACTTTGGCAACCCGGTGTTGCAGCAGGTACGCCCCACGTGCCGTGCCACCTGGACTCATGGGAAGCAGCAAATCATCCTGGGCAACATCCGGCCTCACCTTTACCACAATTACATCGAGCCGATGTTCAATTTTGAGCGGGTAATGCTAAACCCGCTGGAGGAAGGCATCCAGGTGCGCTACCAGGGCGACCGGCTGTTTGTGGACCAATGGGTGGACTGGCAGCGCCAGCAATACCGCTACAGCAACTACCAGGAAGAAGTGGCGGGCGGCGTGAGCAGCAGCTACCGCATCAGCCCCAACGGCAGCCGATGGCACGTGGCGGTGCCGTTTCAATTCACTGCCACCCACCGGGGCGGGCAAATTGACACCTTGGACCGGCCGCTACGAACTTCGTTCAACGAGGCGTTTGGTTTGGAAGCGCGGTACCAGTTGGGTGGGCGAAACGTGCAGGCGGCGCGGTTCAACGGCTACGTGCTCGGCTTTCAGAACTACTCTTTCTCCAGCGGTCAATTTCCGTTTAAGTATGGGCGCGCTTTGTACCTGAATGGCACCCTCGAAAGCCGCTATGTCGATGTGATGGTGAGCTATTGGCAGGGCTCGCGCTTTATTTCGCCGCTGGGGGGCGACTTGTACCAGAGCGCCTCGCGCACGGTGTCGAACCCGAGCTATCTGGACCGGGAACGGCGCCTGGTGTTTGTGCGGCTCATGCGCGACATCCGCATCTCCGACGCGGCCGCGCTCACGGTGCGGGTGCAACCCGTATTCGACCTCAACACCAAGCTGCTGGACTACTCGCTGGAAACGTACTTCAACTTTCGGCAGGAATGGCTGCTGGGCAATGTGCGCCGGCGCGCGCGCGTAGGGCAGTAGTTGGCGGCAAGGGTTTTACTCAGCGTTGCGGCTGAGCCAGAAACGGCAAATGTTGCCCACCGCATCGGAGTTGCGAAACCACAACGGACGCTTGGGCGATTTTTCGGGCTGAAAGCCGATGGCGCGGGCCACGGCTTGGCCGCGCAGGTTGTCGGCGTAGCAGCGGATGAGCAGGCGCTGGCTGCCCACGGCCTGGAAACCGAAGCTCACCACCGCCGCCAGCGCTTCCCGGGCGTAGCCGTGGCCCTCGGCCTCCGCCGCCAGGTAGTAGCCAATTTCGGCCCGGCCCTGGGCTTGCGGCATCAGGCAAATGTCGCCGAGGTAAGCGGCGGCGCTCCGGTCCCAGATGCCGAACACGTAGAAGCGCCCGGATTGCCAGTCTTGCGCAAAAGCGCGGAGTGCGGCGGTGGCATCAGCAGCAACGCGCACGGACTGCAGGCGGTCGGGAAACGAAGGCTGAAAGCGGGTGCGGTCGGCGTCGAGGAGGGCAAAAAACACGGCTGCGTCGCTCAATTCGTAGGGGCGCAGGCAGAGGCGGGCCGTGAGGAGCGGAGCGCGGGGCAGCATTGTCTGAACCACGGATTCAGCGGATTTATCGGATGTGGCGGATTCTGGAGGCGATAAACGTCAGCCACCTCGGCTATAACGGAAAAAAAGCCGGCGCCAGCGAGCTTTTTCTGTAAAAAATCGTCCACAAAATCCGAGTAATCCGACCACTCCGATAAATCAGCGGTTCAGACAGGCTATTTATTTGCGCCTTCGTACTGGCTGGGGCTGCCCAACGCCTGCTGGGTGCGCATTACGTTCACCTGGCGGGCGGTTTCATTGAAGAATTCCAGCCGGCGAATGAGCATTTCCTTGGTCAGCACGCGGCCTTCGGGCGTGCGCATGGTGCCGCGCTTGTCGGCCAGCACGCGCTGCATGGCCGCCAGGGTTTGGCCCTCGTGCTGCATAAACTGCTGCTGAAACTCGGCCAGCCGGGCCACGCCCGTAGCCGTCAGCGTGAAGGTTTCGCCGGCGCCCTGGTTGAGCACCTCGCACAGCACGTAGACTTCGATGGGCAGGCTGGTTGCGTAAGCCGTGGTGCGCAGGTCTAGGCCCGCGGCCAAAGCGTCGAGGATGATGCGCACGTTGCGCTCGAATTGTTGATAGTAGGCTTGGGCTTCCAACGTCGTTGAGTTTTGAATGTTGAGAGCTGAGATTTGAATTTTGTTCAGAAGCTTGTTGCACACTTGACTCTCAACATTCAAAACTCAACACTTCTAAAGTAGTTCTTTCACGATTTGCTCCACGCCCACACCTTCGGCCTCGGCTTTGAAGTTGCGCACGAGGCGGTGCCGCAGAATGGGCACGGCCACCGCGCGCACGTCCTCAATGTCGGGCGAATACTTGCCGTTAAGCAGCGCGTTGCACTTCGCGCCCACGATGAGGTGCTGCGAAGCCCGGGGGCCGGCGCCCCATTCCAGCAGCTGAGTGGCCCGTGGCGCGGCGCGTTCGGTGCCCGGGCGGGTTTTGTGCACGAGGCTCACGGCGTATTCCACCACGTTGTCGGCCACGGGCACGCGCCGCACCAGCTCCTGAAACGCTTGAATGTCGGCGGCGTGAAGGACTTTGTTGACGGTTTGCTTGCGGTCTGAAGTTGTGTTTTTTACAATGTTCAGTTCCTCCGCATAGCTCGGGTAGCCCAACTCAATGTTGAACATGAATCGGTCGAGCTGGGCTTCGGGCAGGGGGTAGGTACCTTCTTGCTCGATGGGGTTCTGGGTAGCCAGCACGAAGAACGGGCGCTGCAACGCGTAGCGCTGGCCCGCCACCGTCACGGCGTACTCCTGCATGGATTCGAGCAGGGCGGCCTGGGTTTTGGGAGGCGTCCGGTTTATTTCGTCGGCCAGAATGATGTTGGCAAACACGGGGCCTTTCACGAAGTGAAAATCGCGCTGCTGGTTCATCGTTTCCGAGCCCACGATGTCGCTGGGCATCAGGTCCGGTGTGAACTGAATGCGGTTGAACGACAAGTCCAGCGAGTCGGCAATGGTCTGAATCAGCAGGGTTTTGGCCAAGCCCGGTACGCCGACCAACAGGCTGTGGCCCTGCGAAAACACGGCGGTAAGCACCAACCGCACTACCTCATCCTGGCCCACGATGACCTTGCCGATTTCCTGGCGCAGCTTCTGGAAGGAGGAGGCCAGGGCATCGGCGGCTTCTTTGTCGGAAGAATATTGAGCCATTTGAAAGCTGAACTGTATAAATGTGTCATCCTGAGCAAGGCGAGGGACCTGCTCACGCCAGCAGCATTGGCCGAGACGTGAGCAGGTCCCTCGCCTTGCTCAGGATGACAAAGATGAGGGCATGTTTTACTTTTCCGCTCCTTCGAGCACCTTGCACTGGGCGTATTCCGGAGCCACTTCCAAATACACGGTGCCGCGGTTTTTCTCAAACCACTCATCCAGCGCCTTGTTTCGTTTCTCGTTCAGCGCGGCGGCAGCAATCTTTTGGTAGTCTTGCTCCAGGTTGGCTTGGTGAGGCGGCGTGTTCGATTTCAGCCATAGGATGCGCATGGCGTCCTTGCCGTCGTCGGTGCGGTAGGGCAGGGGCGGGGTGATGTGGCCCACCTTCATGGTGTCGATGGTGAAGAAGATGGCCGGGTCCAGCTTGTCGAGGGGCAGGCGGCTGCCACCGTCCTGGCGGTTCTGCAGCAGGCCGCCGTTGGCACTCGTCGGCTTGTCGGTGGAGTTGTCCTTGGCAGCTTTGGCAAAACTGATGCTGTCGGACAGAATCTGGCGGCGCAATTTGGTCAGGGTTTTGGCGGCGGCGCTGGCATCGGCCGCACCCGACTCGGGCTTGAGCAGGATGTGGCGCGTCGAGTACTTGTTGCCCTTGCGCTCAATGAACTGAATGAGGTGGAAACCGAACTGCGACTGCACCACCGGCGACATTTGGCCCGGCTCCAGTTTCATCGAAGCCGCTTCGTACTCGGGCACCAGCTCGCCGCGACCAAAAAAACCGAGGTAACCGCCTTCTTTGGCCGAGCCCGGGTCTTGGGAATACTGCTTGGCCAAGGTGGCAAAATCGGCCCCGCCCTGCACCTGCCCGCGAATGTCGTTCAGCTTGGCAATGGCGTCCTGCTTGGCCTTGTCGTTTATCTGGGCCGTCATGATGATTTGGCCCACTTCCACTTCGGTGCTGAAGTAGGGCAGGCTGTCTTTGGGAATCCGGCTGAAGTACTGCGATACCTCCCGCGGGGTCACGGCCACCTTGCCCGTGATGGTTTCCTGCATTTTCTGCTGGGTGAGCTGGTCTTTGATTTGCGGGCGCAAGTCGTCCTTCAGGGCCTTGATGGGCTTGTTGTACTGCTCCTCCAGGCGCTTCTCCGAGCCAATTTGCTGCACGAAATACGCCATGCGGCGGTCCACTTCGCCATTCACTAGCTGGTCGGTCACCGTCACGGAATCGACTTCCGCACGGGCCAGCATCAACTTATTCAGTACCAGACTCTGGAGAATTTTGCATTTGAAGTCCGGAGGCAACGGTTTGCCTTCGGCCCGCGCCATTTCCTGAGCGTAAATGAGGTCAACGTCAGACTGTAGCACAATCTGATTGTCGACTTTAACCACAATGCCGTCGAGCAGTTGCTGGCCCTTGGGCCGACTGATGCCCAACTGAGCGTGGGAGGCGGGCGCAAGGCCCAGTAAGAGCAGCAGCGTAAGCAAGGCTGACGCCGCGGCGTGATTCACTTTAACAAGCATAGAGTAGGATGGTAAAGCCCGATGGCTAACTGCCCGGCTTGGGCCGTGCACGCATAACACACAAACGGGCTCACAAATTTCACGATAAATCCGTTGGCAGACAAAAACAAGGAGCGCCTGCCGGCGGAGAAGGTTGCAGAGGCTTTTGCACCGATTGCTTACTTGGTGATGAGCTTGCTCACTTCGCCCTCGTTCACTTTCACCGGGCGTTCGGTGCGCATTTTGGTAATCCATTCCTTTTCCAGGTAGGTCTGGTAGTCGGAAGTGGCTTGGCCGCGGGCTTCGGCCAGGGTTTTGGGGCCAGGCGGCAGCACTTGGTCGATGGTGACGGCGTAGTACCGGCCATCCTTTTGCACGTTGTAGGTGCCGGGGCCTTTGCCCGATAAGTCGTCCACTACCTTGCTGTCGCCCTTCTGGAAGATGCGCTGCGTGATTTGCACCGACAGCGGGTTTTTCTCGTTCAGCTCCGCTTCAATAACGGCCGGATTAGCGCTAACTAACGCAAATTGCGCCGCGCTTTCGGCTGCCGGAGTGGCGGGCGCCGCTTGGCTGATGCGGCGAGCCGACACGCCGCGCACCCGCAGGTACCGCGCCGCCGAGTCGGCGCGGGCTTTGGCTAGACTGGCTTTCTCGCCTTTTTTCACCCGTCCCGTGATGCTCACGCGGGTGAGTGTGTCTTGCAGCATGCGCTTGGCCATTTCACCCATTGCCAGGAGTCCCGTCTTGGCCAGCGAAGCCGTGCCGCTGCGGAAGGCGGCCGCCTTGGGCACGTTTTTGCTCACTGGGAAGCGGCCCGTCTTTAGCTCTTTCTGGGCGCGGGCCAGCAGTGCCGGCGTGGCCGCGCTCACCACAGTGCCTTGCACGCGCTGCTCCCACTGGTACTTGGTTTGGTTTTCGGCGAAGTACTTCTTCAGTCCCACCGTGTCCTCGATGGCCTTGCTCCATACCTTCTCGTCCATCAGTTGAAAGAGCAGAATGCCGTCGCGGTATTCCTTCACCAGCATGCGGTAGTCTTCGTACTTGGTTTCGAGGCTGTTTTTCTCGAACTCCGTCAGCGACTGCTCCACGTACTGGTCGTAGAGCTGTTGCATGGCAAAGGCCGGCTGAGCGCCCGTGCGAGGCCGCTGGTTTTGCTGGGCAAAGGCCAGGAAATCCTTCACCGCGTACGGCTTGCCCTTGATGGTGAACAAGGCCGAATTGTCGTTTGCGGCGCCTTTGCTACTCTTAGCTGGTTTGGCGGCAGCTGGGGCTGCATACTTGAAGCGGCCAGCCACCAAGGCCGTATCAGCTTTGCTGAAGGCGTAGGTTTTCGCGGCCGGAATTTCCACAAACTGGTCTTCCTGACGCACGCGCTTTAAAAAAGCCGCTTTATTGAGTTCCGAGCGAGAGTCTTTGGCCACTTTGCTTTTCAGCGAAGCTTCCAGGTCAGCAAACTTGGCCACGGGCTGCCGCTCAATCAGCTTGATGACGTGCCAGCCGTAGGGCGTTTGCACCGGAGGAGCTATTTCGCCGGGCTTCTGCATTTTGAAAGCCACTTCCTCAAAAGAAGGAATCATGCGGCCGGTGCCAAAAGGCGGCAGCTCGCCGCCATTGGCGGCCGACCCCGCGTCCTCCGAAAATTGGGCCACGAGTTTGTCCCAGCTCTCGCCTTTTTTGAGGCGGTTATACAACTCGTCAATCTTCTTCTTGGCCGTGAGCGAGTCGGCCTTGGGAGCGTTGGCGTTCATGCGAATCATGAGGTGCGCCACCTTAATTTCGCCCTGCGCGGCCCGCTTGTCGTTCACCTTGATGATGTGGTAGCCGAAACGCGTGCGAGTTGGCGCGGAAACCTGGCCCACGGGCGTTTTGTACGCCGCCGACTCAAACGGGTACACCATCTGCATGGCGGTGAAGTAGCCCAGCTTGCCGCCGTTTTCTTTGGCCGAAGGGTCCTCGCTCTGGGCGCGGGCCAGCTGGCCGAAGTCTTCCCCGGCCAAGGCCTGCTGCCGGAGCTTCTCTATCTTCTGGTACGCGGCCAGGGTGTCCTGCGGCGTGGCATCGGGGGCCACGCGGATGAGGATGTGCGAGGCATTCACCTCTTGGCTCATGCGGTCGTAGGCCTCGCGCACCAGCTGGTCAGTCACGCTTTTCTCCGTCAGGTAGGGCTGCGCGAGCTGCTGGCGGTAGCCATCCAGCTCCCGCTTGAAGGCCTGCGTGGTGTCGAGGCCGCGCTGTTCGGCTTCCAGTACTTTGAGGCGGAAGTTGGTGTACAGGTCCAGGTAGTCGGTCACGCTTTGGCGAGTGCCGTAGTCGGGGGCCGTGCTGTTGTTTTTGCGGTACACATAGGCAAACTCGTTGGCCGGCACCGGGTAGTTTCCCAAAGTTTCGACGGCCGGGCCGGTGGCAGTAGTAGCCCCGGCAGCCGAAGCGGCCGGTTTGGAAGCCTGGCAACCCGCCAGCAGCGTAACGACGGCAGCGCCGGCGTACAGAATGCGTTTGTGCATAGAATAAGAAGAAACGAAAGCGGCAACTGGATAGAAAGCAGCCGCGCGGGCATAAAATTACCGGTGCGAAATTAAGTAATTTCCGGACGGAAACGAAGTAAAACAAAGAACGTCATGCTGAGCTTGCCGAACCATCTTTGCTGCGCAACTAAAAGATTTTAGTGTTGCGGCAGAGACGCTTCGGCAAGCTCAGCATGACGTTCTATACCTCTATACAATTCAAGCGAGGTGCTTGCTGAGGTGGCACACGGTGTGGTTGCCGCGGGTAAAAAACTCCACCCGGTCCATGAGGCGGTTGACCAAGGCCATGCCCATGCCGCCTCGGCGGCCTTGCTTGATGTAGTCGCGCAGGTCGGGGCTTTGGTGGGGCGCGGGCAGGAAAATGGTGTCCCCGTTGTCAGCAATTTCCACGTTCAGCTCGTGCTGCGCAAACGCCAGCTCCAAATCCAGGAACTGGGTTTCATCTTCCCCGTTGGCGTGAATGATGAAATTAGCCACCACCTCGTCAATCGCCAGCACCACCTGATTGATGGTCACTTCGGGCAGGTTGCGGTTGTTGAGGTAGGCCCGCACGAAGTCCCGCACCTGCTGGAGGTGGCTGCGGGAGCAAGCAATGCGGAGGGTCGATTTCATGGGTGAATGAGCGAATGAGTAAGTGAGTAAGTGAGCGAATGAAGCGGGTTTTGATTCGCTCATTTACTCACTTACTCATCTACTCATTTCATTTGTTTAAGCAGCTTCGGCTTCTGAAGCGCTGGGCACGATGGTCATCAGCGCATCCAAACCCAAGATTTCAAACACGTTAAACACTTTCTCCTGCATGTTGAAAAATACCAGCTTCACGTTGGCGTCCTGAAAACGCTGGAGGTGCGAGATGAACACGCCTAGGCCCGCTGAAGAAATGTAGCTAAGCTTGGCGCAATCAATCAGCACCTTGCGATAATTCAAAATATCGGGTTTGGCCAGCTCAGTATCAAGAACAATGGCGGAGCTAGCGTCCAACTCGCCATCGAGGACGAGGGTGAGGGTATCGGCGGAGGGTTGAGCAGTTACTTTCATAGTGAGGGCGATACGTCAGGCCAACAGTGGGGGTTGGGCCGACTTGAATTTAATGACGAGCAGGGTCTGGTCGTCGTGAATCGGGTACCCGTGGGTAAACGCGTTGAGGTCGTCCAAGATGAGCGACTTAATGTCCTCGGCCTCTTGAAAGTAGCTCTCTTCCAGGCGCAGCTTGAGCCGGTCTTCGCCGTACTCGGCGCCGCCCGCGCCCCGGGCTTCCACAATGCCGTCGGTGTAAATCACCATCACGTCGCCGGGGCTGTAATCGTAAAACTGATTTTTGATGTGCTTCTCGTAGCTCTCGTTGCGGATGATGCCGAGGCCAAGCCCTTGCGACTCGAAGTAGAACACTTCCTCGCGCAGGGCGTGGTAGTAGAGCGTGTGGCAATGCCCGGCGCGGGCAAACACGAAGCCGCCCTGCTCGTAGTCAATGATGTAGAGCGACGAAGTGATGAACGACGATTTCTCCAGGCAGTGCGTCAGGGCGGTGTTGGCCTGCGCCATGAAGCGGCTGGGCACCGGGAATTTGTCGCGCTCGTTTTTGGCCAAAGGGTTTTCCTGCATCAGGGAGTGGAAAATTCCTTTCATCTGGGCCATGTGGAACGCGGCGGTCACGCCCTTGCCGCTCACGTCGCCGATGATGACGGCCAGGCGCCGGCCCGGCAAGTGCAGGAAGTCGTAGAAGTCACCTCCCACCTCCTTGGCCGCCAGCGAGTGCGAGCTAATGTCGAACCAGTTGTCGGTAGGCAGGTTTTTGGGAATGAGGCTTTCCTGTACCTGCGAAGCAATTTTGAGTTCTTCCTGGGTGCGCTGAACTTCGAGGGAGGTGCGCACCAGTTCCAGGTTCTCGATGCTGAGCACCGCCTGGCTGGTGAAGGTTTGCAGAATGCTCAGGTCTTCGCGGTCGAAGACATGGGGCTTGACCTTGAGCAGGTACAGGATGCCGTAGTTGAAGTGCAAGCCCTTCAAAGGCAGTTGCAGCAGCGAGCGGAAGACTTGGGGCGCCCCTTCAAACCCGACGCGGGCGTTCAAATCGTTCGTGATAAACTCCCCCTCCGGCAAGTCGTGGCCGCGGAGCCGGTCGCGCAGGGCTTGGGCTCGTTCGTTGTCCAGGTTAAAGTACAGCGTGGCCCCCGAAGCCTCAACCTTGGTGTGGCTGGGGTCGAGGTCGAGCCACGCGGCGTCAGCCTGCACGGTCTGCACCGCCGATTCTAGCAAAATCGAGTAGACCTCGTCGGTGGTTTGGCCACGCTGGATAATCTGCGTCAGGCGCTGCAGGCGCAGGATTTCGTTGCGTCGCTGCTCAATAACGTCGGCGATGGGCAGGTTGAAAAACGTGACGAGGAGCCCCATCAAGGCATAAAAAGCCGAGAAAAAAGCCGTGAGCAGCAAAAAGGCATGCTGCGGCTGCGGGGCGATAAGCTGCGGGTCGACCTGCGTGACGCGGAAATACTGCACGAAGACCAGCACGCTAAACAGCAACCCAGATTGCATGAGCACCGCCCGCCACTTCTCGCGCTGGCTCAGGTAAGCCACCCATTTTTGGTGTCCGCTGAGGTAGATGCCATACAAGCCCAGCAACAGAACTATTGGGATGGCGAGGTAATTGGGCGGGCTGACGCCCATGAGGCGGAACAGCAGCGTAGCTCCCAGCAGCATCTCAAAGATGGTCCATTCGCGCTGCAGCCGGGAGCCGGAGCGAAACAGCACCAGCGCGCGCCAGGCGTAGTTGGTGCGCGCCAGGAAGACAACGAACAGCCCCAGGTTCAGGGTATATATGCTGGTAAAAACCAGGCTATTCCGGCCGAAAATGGGCTGGTTTTCGATGGCACGCTCTGCCAAGTGCAAGCCGATGCACCCAAGCGCCAAAAGGCCGGGACCGGTGAGCAACTGGCGCAGCAGCAGCACAAAAGCCTGCCCCTTAAGCGGGGAGGGCTGGTACCGATAATAGAGGAAGGCGCCCAGCACAAAAGCACCCTGTGCAACTTGGGTGGTCCACTGCGGCCAGCTGCCCAGCCAGGAGCCCGCGCCCGAATGGCTCAGTGCGCTTAGCAGCAACAGCACCCAACTCAATAGGCTGAAAGGCAGCAGGAAAGAAGGTAAGCGTTGAGGCACAGACAAAACTAGGAATAACACAAGGCCACGGCCCGCTGCGTCTGTAATGGACGCGCAATCGGCGCGCAAGTTACAATCCGTCTTGTGAAATCAGTTCGACCGCTGGGACACATGCAAACGGGCACCGCTAGCGTAAGCCAGCGGTGCCCGTTGTGCTGCAAGCCCTAATTACAGGTGATTAGCGGCTCGAATAATTTGGTGCTTCGCGCGTGATTTGCACGTCGTGGGGGTGCGACTCGCGCAAGCCCGCGCCGGTGATGCGCACGAACTGCGCCGCTTGCAGGGCCTCCATGTTGGCCGCGCCCACGTAGCCCATGCCGGCGCGCAAGCCGCCCGCCAGTTGGTAAATGACCTCCGACACGTTGCCCTTGAACGGCACCCGACCCACGATGCCTTCGGGCACGAGCTTCTTCACGTCGTCCTCCGCGTCCTGAAAGTACCGGTCCTTGCTGCCGTCTTCCATGGCCTCCACCGAGCCCATGCCGCGGTATGACTTGTACTTGCGGCCTTCGTAAATAATCAACTCGCCGGGAGCTTCTTCGGTGCCCGCCAGCAGCGAGCCCACCATGACGGCGGCGGCGCCACCGGCCAGGGCCTTCACGATGTCACCGGAGAACTTAATGCCGCCGTCGGCCACCAGCGTGGCGTTGGTGCCTTCCAGGCCGCGGGCCGCTTCGAGCACGGCCGAGAGCTGGGGTACTCCAATGCCGGCGATGATGCGCGTGGTGCAAATGGAGCCCGGGCCCACGCCCACCTTCACCACGTCGGCGCCGGCGTCGGCCAGGGCTTTGGCGCCGGCAGCGGTGGCCACGTTGCCGGCCATCACATCGAGTTTGGGGTAGGCGGCTTTGATGGCACGAACGGCGTCAATGACGCCTTTGGAGTGGCCGTGGGCGGTGTCGAGGCTGACAAGGTCGACGCCGGCTTCCACCAGGGCGGCCACGCGGGGCAGCAAATCGGCGGTTACGCCCACGGCGGCGCCCACGCGCAGGCGGCCTTGCTTGTCTTTGCTGGCGTGCGGGGCGCGGCGGCGCTTGCGGATGTCTTTGTAGGTCATCAGGCCCGCCAGGCGGCCGTCGGTGTCCACCAGCGGGAGCTTGTCTACTTTGCTGTCGGTCAGCAGCTGCTCGGCTGCGGCTTGGTCGATGCCGGCTGGGGCGGTCACGAGGCGGGCCAGCGGAATCATGACCGTGGTGACGGGTTGGGTGAGGTCGGCCTCGAAGCGCAGGTCCCGGCTGGTGAGGATGCCTTGCAGCAGGCGGTCATCGGTCACGACGGGGATGCCGCCGATGTTGTGCTTGCGCATCAGCTGGCGGGCGTCGGCGAGGGTGGCGGTGGGCGTGAGGGTGAAGGGGTCCTGAATCAGGGCCGACTCGCTGCGCTTGACGCGGCGCACCTGCTCGGCCTGCGCCTTGATGGACATGTTCTTGTGAATGATGCCGAGGCCACCTTCCTGGGCCAGCGCAATGGCCATGTCCGACTCGGTGACGGTGTCCATGGCCGCCGAAATCAGCGGGGTCTGCAGCCGAATGTTGGAAGTGAGGCGGGTGCCGGTGTCGCAGTCTCGGGGCAAAACCTCGGAGTACGCCGGCAGTAGCAGCACGTCGTCGTAGGTGAGGGCCTCGAAGGCAATTTTGGGGGTTGCGGAATCCGCCATGGCAAAAGGGATAGTGGGTTGGGGCCTTTTGCCAGTCAAAGGTACGGCGGGAAGTTGGGTTGCCGGGCAGATAAATGACGAGGGCGCTGTTATTCTTTCGCTTTCCCTGGATGCGCAAGCCGTCTGGGGGCCGAAGTCAAACAATTCGACCCCGTGGTTCGTCTTAGCGGTTATCACCTCATTGTGTTTCTCATGCCTGATTCCACTTCCCAAACCTGGTTTATCACCGGGGCCTCGTCCGGCTTCGGCGAAGCCCTCGCCACCCACATTATGGAAAAAGGCGGCCGCGTGGCCGCCACCTTCCGCAAGCCCGAGCAAGCCGCCGACTTCACGGCCCGCGACGCCAGCCGCACCTTTGGTGTGGTGTGTGACGTGACCAACGAAGCCCAAGTAAAAACCGCCATCGCCGATGCCATTGCTCATTTTGGCCACCTCGACGTGGTGGTGAACAACGCCGGCTACGGCTCCATGGGCAGCATCGAAGAAGTGCCGGCCGAGGAAGTGCAGCGGCAGTTCGACGTGAACGTGTTTGGGGCGCTGCACGTGCTGCGGGCCGTGCTGCCGCACTTGCGCGAGCGCCGTTCGGGCCACGTTTTGAACATCACCAGCATCGGCGGACTGAAGACGTTCCCCGGCGTGGGCATCTACAACGCGTCGAAGTTTGCCCTCGAAGCCATCGGCGAAAGCCTGAGCCAGCAAGTGGGCCCGTTGGGCATCAAGGTCACCAACATCGAGCCCAGCGGTTTCCGCACGAAGTGGGCCGGCGAGTCGGCCACCATTGCCAACACCAACATCGACGATTACCAGGCCACGGTGGGCGAAAACCTGCGCGGCATTCAGGGCTACAGCGGCCGCCAGCCCGGCGACCCCGTGCGCGCGGCCCACGCCATGTACGAGGTGGTACAAATGGAGAACCCACCGCTGCACTTGCCCTTGGGCAAAGCCGCGGTGAAAGGCGCCCGCGAGAAATTCGCGGGCCTCACCAAAGAATTGGACCAATACGCCGAAATGGGCGACGACGCCGATTTTCCGGCCGGGGAATAGCGCCTCGTTCAAACGGTGCTGACGGCCTGTTTTTCGCTTTGAATCAAGCGGAAAGCAGGCCGTTTTACGTTTTCCTTCGCACGGCTTGAAAGCGCGCTTGCTAAGCTCTTCGTTATCAAAAAGGGTGGGTTTGCCGTTCTTGTGGGTCTACCTCCATTTTTCCTTATGCCGCTTTCCGCCAACGACCACCGAGCCAATTCCTGGGAGGACTTGCAGCGGCTGCTTTTTCAGAACACCTGGGACGGGCGCATCGGCCGGTTCCGTTCGCCGTTTGTGTACCGGGGCAGCCGCTCGCACCTCTACCGGCTCGACACCAGCCTGCAACGCCTCGGGGGCCAGTACCATAACCTGGAGCACCACCTGCTGCGCAACTTTCGCAAGTACGCCAGCGACACCACCGTTCCGACCCACAACGCCACCACCTGGGACTGGCTGGCACTGGCCCAGCACCACGGCCTGCCCACCCGCCTGCTGGACTGGACCTATTCGCCCTACGTGGCTTTGCACTTCGCTACCGACAACCTGGAAGCCTACCACGAAGACGGCATTGTGTGGGCCCTGAACTACGTGAAAGCTGCCGAACACCTGCCCGAGCGGCTGCGCCAGGTGCTAAAATTGGAAGGCTCCAATGTATTCACTTCGGAGCTGCTGCAACCCGTGAGCAGCAGCCTGCGCGAGCTGGAAGAGCTGCAAACCGAACCCTACGTGCTGTTTCTGGAACCGCCCAGCCTGGATGCACGCATTGTGCACCAGTATGCCTTGTTTTCGTTGATGAGCACGGCCCAAAGCGTGCTGCACGACTGGCTTCAGGACCGGCCGGAGCTGTATTTCCGCATCATCATCCCGGCTGAGCTAAAATGGGAAGTGCGCGATAAACTTGACCAAGCCAACATCACCGAACGGGTGCTGCTGCCAGGCCTCAGCGGCCTCAGCCGGTGGTTGCTGCGGCATTACTCCCCAGCGCGCGGCGTCGACGCAGGCGGAGGCGGTGGCGAACTGCCTGGTTGACTCTTGGTGAAGTGATTCTTGGTGAGGTGTGAACTGGTGAGGTGGTGAGTTTGACGTTCAAGCCGCGCCACTTGCGCAGTCAAAACATCAAACTCACCACCTCACACTTCACTATTTCACCCCTCACCACTACTGCCCCAGCCGCTTCTTGGTGAGCTTGGTGGGAATGTGTTCCATGGGCTTGTCGGGCCAGGGGTGCTTGGGGTAGCGCCCTTTGAGGTCTTTGCGAACTTCGAAATAGCCCCGCTCCCAGAAGCTGCGCAAGTCGCGGGTGACCTGAGCGGGCCGTCCTCCGGGGGAGAGCAAATGCAGGAGCAGGGGCACGCGCCCGCCGGCTACCGTGGGGGTTTCCGTGAGGCCAAACAGCTCTTGCAGCTTCACGGCGAGTACTGGCGCGGCGGCGTCGCTGTAGTCCAAAGCGACGTGCGAGCCGCTCGGCACCTCTAGCTCGGCCGGAGCCAGCCGGTCCAGGGTTTGGCGCTGGTTCCAGCCACCGGGCAGGCGCGCCAGCAGCGGCTCGGTCAGGTCCAGGCGCTGCACGTCGGCCAGCGTTTTGAGGCCCGTGAGGTGCGGGCCGAGCCAACTGGGCAACTCCCGCGCCAGGGTCTCGTCGTCGGATGCCGGCCAGGACTCAGCATCGGCGTTGGAGCCTTCTGACTGGGGAAAGTGCTGCCTTAAAAATTCCAACCGCTGCTGCAGCTGTCGGGCGCTAGCCGTCCAGTTTAGCTTGCTGATACCGGCTTCTTGCAAGTAGGCCAACAAAGCCTGCGCCACCAATGCCGGGTTTGGTTGGCCGATGACGGTTTCGGCCAGCAGCAGGGCGCCCAGTCGGCGCACGCGCCGGCCAATCACGCGCTGGGCGGTGGCATCGTAGCGCACTTCGTCGGCGGTGGTGATTTGGTCGGCAAAGGCCAGCTCCAGCTCGTCTTGCGTCAGCGGTGCGGCCAGCGTAGCCCGCGGCGCCGACGAAGTGCCCGCCAAGTGCGCCACGGCAAAAAACACGGCCTGCGGGTCCAGCTCGGTGGTGTTGAGGCTCACGCGCTGGCCCGTGACGAGGCGTAGCCGGTCGTGGGTTTCGCGCTGCGCCAGCCGGTCGGGGTAAGCCAGGGCCGTGAGCAGGCCAATGGGTGACTGGGTGAATGGGTGATGGAGTGAATGAGTGGGTTTGCCCAGCCGCCCCATCAGGTTGCGGGCTACATCGCGCACCCGCTGCAACGTGGCGTGGTGCAACGCCAAGCCGGGCAAAGGAGGCCGGCCACTGGCCAGCGCTTCAAGCCGCAGGCGCAAGTCAGGCGGCGCGGGCCGCGTGTCAGTCGGCGATGCCCAACGCAGTAAGTCGCGTTCGGCCAGCAGTGCTGCCAGGTTGGTGGCCGCCGTGCCGTGGCCTAACTCCTGGCCCCGCACCACCACATGCCCCAGGCGCGGCGGCAGGCCCAACGCGGCTAGCTGCCGGCCGTGGGAAGTCGGTTTTAGAGAGTTAAAAGTTAAAAGTGAAGAGTTAAAAGTAAGGTGGTTTTCCTCTCGTGGTTTTTTCGCTTTTAACTCTTCACTTTTAACTTTTACCTCTCCTTCCAAGGCGCCCAGCCGCACCAGCAATTCCTGGGCTTGGGCAAACGCGGCGGC
>DASVTG010000576.1:0-3333 GCA_036387695.1 Hymenobacter sp.
TACCGCGAAATTTCATTTCGCCCCAGTCGCGAGTCGTTCGGTGGCGAAATGAAATTTCGCGGTACTCGTTCTACCAGGTCAGCAGTTCCTGTTCGTGGCCGGCGCGGAAGAGGACGCTCTGCTTTTTGTCGCCGGCCTCGATGTTGACGATGTTCATCTGGTCGCCAAAGGCGTCGAGCAGCATGGCTTGGCGCAGCTGCACGCTGGGCGTAGGGGCCGGCAGCGGCACTTTGCAATAGAGCCAGTAGCCATCTTTCTCGGCCTGCATGCCCAGCACTTGCAGCGGAAGCGGGGCGCCCGCGGGCGTGCGGAACTGCAAGGTTCGCTGCAAGTACGCGGTAGTCAGCGCCAGCGGCCGGGGGCCCGCATCGCTCAGGTTGACGTGGGCGGGCTGGCCTTCGGAAAGCGCTTTCTCAAAATCGTCGGTAAATACTTTTATCGAGAGCTCCAGCTGTTTTTTAGACGCGTTGTAGCGCAGCTCCGTCAGGGTGGAGTGGTAGGCGTGCAGCGCCTGGGCCGAGGCGGCCAGCAGGAGCAAGGCGGCGAGAACCGGAAGAAAGCGCTTCATGGGCCGGGTGATAATGGGTAGTTAGTAATGCTTAACGGTTAATGGTCAGTGGGTAATCGTCTTTCAGCACTTGCTTCCGTAACGCACAATTACCCACTGACCATTACTCATTAACCATTGTCTAAAACAGCTTCATTATCTGCTTGAACACGATGACGTAGGCCATCAGTGCCAAAATCAGCACGGTGCCCACGCGCTGGGCGCCTTCCATGATGCGGTCCGAGGGCTTGCGGCGCGCAATCATCTCATACAGCAGGAACACCACGTGGCCGCCGTCGAGGGCCGGAATGGGCAGCAAGTTCATGAACGCCAGCACCATGCTCAAGCCGGCGGCCAAGCCCCAGAAATGTTGCCAATCCCAGGTGCCGCCGAACTGCTGAGCAATTTCCACCGGGCCGCCCAGGCTTTCCGAGGCCGAAATCTCGCCCCGGCCAATCTTGGCAAAAGCGCGGGCCTGCAGGCCAATGACGCCAAATGCCTTGCTCACGCCCTGCGGGATGGACTCGGCCAGCGTGTAGTTGCGGGTGCCGAGTTTCAGCGTCGACTTGCGCTCGAAACCGATGCGCCCGGAGCTGCTCACTTCAATGGCCAGCGGCACGGTTTGGCCGTTGCGCTCCACTATCACCGGCACTTTCTTGCCCTTGTTGGCCAGCAGCACGCCCTGCAGCTCGTCGAAGAACTGCACCGGCCGGCCGGCTACGGTCGTGATTTTGTCGCCGGCCAGCAGGCCAGCTTTGGCCGCCGCCCCGCCGGGCACCACGCGCTCCACGGCAAAGGTTTCGCGGGGGCGCACCAGCAGGCTGTCGGCGCTTTGCTTGCCGAACTTATCGAGGAAGTTTGCGGGAATCTTGATGTCCTCCAACTGGCCGTTGCGCTCCACGGTGTAGTAGGAGTTGTCGCCCATGATGACGTCGGGCTTGTACACGTCGTCGAACTCGGTGAAGGGGCGGCCGTTAATTTTCACGATTTTGTCGCCGGTCCGAAAGCCAATTTCGCGGCCCAGGCCGTTGGGCAAGATGCCGTAGCGCGCCTCCGAGGCCGGCAAGAACACGTCGCCGAAGTGGTAGGTCATCGCCGCGAAAATGACGATGCCCGTGATGACGTTCATGATGATGCCGCCGAGCATCACCAGCAGGCGCTGCCAGGCGGGCTTGCCCCGGAACTCATCGGGCTGCGGCGGGCCGGCCAGGGCCGAGGCGTCCTGCGTCTCGTCTATCATGCCGTGAATCTGGACGTAGCCGCCCAGCGGGAACCAGCCAATGCCGTATTCCGTCTCCCCAACCTTCTTTTTGACGAGGGCGAAATTGGCCACCGTCGGCATGGGAAACAGGAAGTCGAAGAAGATGTAAAACTTATCGACCCGAATTTTAAACAGCTTGGCGAAGGCAAAATGGCCGAATTCGTGCAAGCCAACAAGTATCGAAAGCGCCAGCAGCAGCTGGCCAATCATGGTGAGAATTTCCAAGGAAATAATGGGTTGTCGTCCTCACGGTTGCCTCACCCCTAGCCCCTCTCCGCTGGAGAGGGGAACTAGCACTAGCTTATTATAAATAAAAATTGCTAATGTTGGGAAAGCCGCGAAAACTGTATGGCAAAACAAGACTAAAAACTAAAGGGAGAAACTAGTTCCCCTCTCCAGCGGAGAGGGGCTAGGGGTGAGGCGACGGTTAAATAAGTGTTTCCGCCACGCGGCGGGTTTCTGCATCGGTGGCCACCAAGTCGGCCAGCAAAGGCTCGGCAAGGTACGAAACCCGCGCCAGGCACCCCGCCACCAGGTCCGACATTTGTCGGAAGCCCACTTCGTCGCGCAAAAACGCGGCCACGGCCACTTCATTGGCGGCGTTGAGGACACAAGGGGCGTTGCCGCCCCGGCGCATGGCCCCAAAAGCCAGCTCCAGGTTGGGAAAAGCCACCCGGTCGGGCGCCTCGAAGGTGAGGCTGGGGTAGTCAAGAAAGGAGAAGCGCGGGAAGGTGTTGGCCAGCCGCTGGGGGTAGGCCAGGGCGTATTGAATGGGCAGCTTCATGTCGGGCAGGCCCATTTGCGCCTTCAGGGAGCCGTCTTCGAACTGCACCAGCGAGTGCACGATGCTTTGCGGGTGCACCACCACGTCAATCTGCTCGTTGGTGAGGCCAAACAGCCACTTGGCCTCAATCACCTCCAGGCCCTTGTTCATAAGCGAGGCCGAATCGATGGTGATTTTGGCGCCCATGTCCCAGTTGGGGTGTTTCAGGGCCTGGGCTTTGGTTACGGCGTCCATTTGCTGGGCCGAGCGGCCGCGGAACGGCCCCCCGGAAGCCGTAAGGACAATTTTCTCGATGGGGTTAGCCTCTTCGCCCACCAGGCACTGAAAGATGGCGGAGTGCTCCGAATCGACGGGGAGGAGGCGAACGCCGTGTTTTTTCACGAGGCCGGTAATCAGCTCGCCGGCCACCACCAGGGTTTCCTTGTTGGCCAGGGCAATGTCTTTGCCGGCCTTGATGGCGGCCACCGTGGGCAGCAGCCCGGCGTAGCCCACCAGGGCGGTGAGCACGATGTCGAGGTCGGGCCGGGTTACCACGTCGGCTAGGGCCCGGGCGCCGGAAATTACCTGGGTTTCGGGCTGCTGGGCCAGGGCAGCTTTCAGGGGCTGGTAAAAAGCATCATCGCCAATGACCACCACCGCGGGCCGGAACTCCCGGGCCTGCTGCGCCAGCAACTCCCACTGGCGCTGGGCGCTGAGCACCGCCACCCGAAACCAGTCGGGCTGCTGGCGCACTACTTCCAG
>DASVTG010000577.1:0-2087 GCA_036387695.1 Hymenobacter sp.
AACAACCGCATCACCAACGTGCTGCTGCCGCTCACCAGCAACACGTTCGTTAGCTACACCAACCCGGCCTGCGCCAAGGCCGCGCTCAGCACCCGCAAGCTGGTGTACAGCAAGAACATCCTGCTGCCGGCTTCTTCTTACAACAGTCCGCAGGGCTACTACGTGGCCGTGGAAAGGTGCTGCCGCAACAATTCCATCAGCAACATCGTGGGGCCCAACAACGCCGCCCAAACCTTCTACCTGGAGTTTCCGGCCGTGGTGCGGCGGGGCCAACCGTTCTACGATTCTACGCCCCGCATTTTTCCGGCGTTAGGCGACTACGCCTGCCGCGACGAGCTGTTTTACTACGACTTTGGCGGACAGGACGCCGACGGCGACTCGCTGGTTTACGAACTGGTGACGCCCCTCAACGGCAGCTCCAACGCCGACGTGCCCAAGCCCGCTTCGGCCAGCCCGGCGCCCTACGCTCCCATCACCTGGAACCCGGGCCTGAGCGCCACATACCAGATTCCGGGCACGCCCACCCTGCAAATCAACCGGGCCACCGGGCGCCTCACGGTGCGGCCCAGCAACCTGGGCTTGTTCGTGTTTGGCCTGCGCTGCCTGGAATACCGCCAGGGCGAAAAGATTGGCGAAGCGCGCCGCGACTTTCAGCTGATGGTCCTGAATTGCGCCATCAACAACAAGCCCGGCCTGGCCCTGCTGCCGGCGGCCCCGGGGCAAGCAGACTACCGCCCGCGCCGCGACACCTTGCGCCTGGCACCGGGCAGCAACCGCTGCCTCACCGTCCGCTACACCGACCCCGACCCCAACTCGCGGCTGACGCTGTCCCTGAACCCGGTGAATTTTTCGGGACTGATGCCCGCTTTCACCACCGCATCCGCGGGAACCGTGCGTACCGCCGGCGCACCCGATACCCTCACGGCCACGCTGTGCTTCCCGGAGTGCCTCAACTCCAAGGGCAAGGTGTTTTTGCTGGACGTGGTGGTGGCCGATGACGGGTGCAGCCTGCCCAAGCGCGACACCGTGCGCATAGCTTTTACGGCCGTGCCCCCGCCCAATTCAGCCCCGAGCATCGTTACCACGGCGGGGCCAAACTTGCCGTTGCGCGTGAGCATCGGCGATTTGGTCGCCTTCGACGTGACCGGCATGGACTCCGACCAAGACCCCGTGCAGCTTGAAATGACCGGGCAGGGGTTTACTCCGCAGGCGTTGGGAGCCACGCTCGCGCAGGGCAGCGGCGGCAACGAGCAGCGCGGCCGCTTCACGTGGCGGGTGGACTGCCGGGCCGTGGGGCCCGATTCGGTGTTTACGTTTCGGTTCAGCGCGGCCACCTCGCCCTGCAGCACCCGGGAAGCGGCGACCGTGTCGGTGCCCGTGGTCGTGCGGTACGCCAACCGCCCGCCGGTGCTGGCCTCTACCCTGCCCGCCGTCAGGCCCGGCGACGACCTTCCGCTGGTAAAGCTGCCGCTGGGCCAACTGTACACGGCCACGTTCACCGGGGCCGACCCCGACCGCGACGGCCTGACCCTGAGCGCCACCGGCAGCTACGGCGACGGCCAGGAAAGCTTCGACCTAAGCACGGCGGGCATGCGCTTCGAGGCCCAGAACGGCACGGGCGTGGCCAACGCCACCTTTCGGTGGGACGTGAGCTGCGCCGCCGCCAACCTGCGCCGCGACTTGGTGGTGACGTTTCGGCTGCTGGACGCCACCTGCAAGCCCTTGCCCCAAACCCAGCGCGTGCGCTTGCAGGTGCAAAGCCCGGACACACTGTCCGTAAAGCTCTACAACGTCATCACGCCCAACAACGACCGGCGGAACGACGAATTCCGGCTGCCGGACTTGCCGCCCAATTTCTGCGACGCGCGCTTCGGCAGCATCAGGATTTTCACGCGCTGGGGCCAGCAGGTTTTCGAGTCCCAGGACCGGGACTTCACTTGGCGCGGGCAGGGCAACGGCGGGGTCTACTACTACTTCATCACCTACACCGACGGGCGCAGGTTCCGGGGCTGGCTGGAGGTGATTCCGTAGCGGGATGGAGCGGGCATTAAAAAACAGCCCCGCCGAATTTTTTGGGCGGGGCTGCT
>DASVTG010000578.1:0-8599 GCA_036387695.1 Hymenobacter sp.
TGGCGCAGTAGGCGCAAGCAAAACGTCAAACTCACCACCTCACCCCTCACCACCTCACCTTCGACTCACCATTTCACTAGCTCACCATCTCACCATATGAAAAGACGCGACTTTGTGGGACTTTCCGGCCTGGCAGCCGGAGCCCTGTTCATCCCCAACATCCCCGGCTTCGCTGGCAACTTGGTGGACCCGGCCCGCTTGCTGGAGCCTGGTGCCGACGTGGCCGTGAAGAAGCGCCTGGCCGATGCCGGCCTGAATGCCGCCAAAGCCGCCGGCGCCACCTACGCCGACGTGCGCATTGGCCGCTACCTCAACCAAGGAGTGTTCACTCGGGAAAAGCAGGTGCAAAACATCTCGAGCACCGAGAGCTACGGCGTCGGCATTCGCGTGATTGCGAATGGTACCTGGGGCTTTGCCGCCACCAACACCGTGACCGAAGCGGGCATCGCCAAAGCCGCTCAGTTGGCCGTGCAAATTGCCAAAGCCAACTCCAAAGTTCAGAAAGAGCAGGTGAAGCTGGCCCCGCTGAAAGGCCACGGCGAGGTGGCATGGAAAGCGCCCATCCAGCAAAATGCCTTTGAAGTACCGATTAAGGACAAGGTAGATTTACTGCTGAGCGTCAACGCGAAAGCAATGGAACTTGGTGCTTCGTTCATCAACTCCGTGCTCTTCCAAGTGAACGAGCAGAAGTACTTCGCCAGCACCGACGGCTCCTACATCGACCAGGACATTCACCGCATTTACCCCACCTTCGGCGTGACGGCTATTGACCGGGCTTCGGGCAAGTTCCGGACGCGGCAGGCGCTCAGCTCGCCCATGGGCCTGGGCTACGAGTACCTCACTCCGAAGGCGGCCGACAAGGTGGCGGGCCCGGCAGGCTCTGATATCATCGGGTACAAAAACAGCTACGACATGCTGGAAGACGTGGCCGCTGCCACCAAGCAGGTGAAGCAAAAACTCACGGCCAAATCGGTGGTGCCCGGCAAGTACGACCTCGTGCTGGACCCCCATCACCTGGGCCTGACCATTCACGAGAGCGTGGGCCACCCGCTGGAACTCGACCGCGTGCTGGGCTACGAAGCCAACTACGCCGGCACCTCTTTCGCCACGTTGGAGTGGAAGGCCAAAAAGCTGCCCTACGGCTCGAAGCTGGTCAACATCGTGGCCGACAAGCTGCAGCCGGGCTCGCTCGGCGCCGTGGGCTACGACGACGAAGGCGTGAAAACCAAGCAGTGGGACCTCATCAAGGAAGGCACCTTGGTGGACTACGAGAAGATTCGGGACCAAGCCCACATGGTGGGGCAGAACGAGTCGGACGGCTGCTGCTATTCGCAGTCGTGGCAGGACGTGCAGTTTCAGCGCATGCCCAACGTGAGCCTGCAGCCGGGCAAAGCCAAGCTCAGCGTGGATGAGCTGGTGAAGAACGTGGACAAAGGCATTTACATTGCCGGCAACGGCTCCTTCTCCATCGACCAGCAGCGCTACAACTTCCAGTTCGGCGGGCAGGTGTTCTACGCCATCGAAAAAGGCCAGATTACCGGCATGCTCGAGGACGTGGCCTACCAGGCCAACACCCAGGAATTCTGGAACTCCTGCTCCGCTATCTGCGACCAGAGCGACTACCGCCTGTTCGGGGCCTTCAACGACGGCAAGGGCCAGCCCTCGCAAAGCTCCGCCGTGAGCCACGGCTCGGCCACCACGCGCTTCAACGGCGTCAACGTCATCAACACCGCCCGCAAAATCGGTTAATTTTTAATTAGCTGTTAGCTCTTAGCTGCTAGCTGTTAGCCTTTTAACCAGGCACGGCCGGAAAGCTAACAGCTAACAGCTCCAAGCTAACAGCTAAAAAAATGCCCATTCTTTCTAAAGACGACTCCCAGGCCATTCTTAAAAAGGTGCTGAGCTTCAGTACGGCCGACGAGTGCGAAGTGACCCTCAACGGCCAAATCGGCGGCAACGTGCGTTCGGCCCGCAACACCATCAGCACGGCCGGCGCCGTCGACAACGTTTCGCTGGCCGTGCAGGCGCGCTTCGGCAAGCGTAGCGGCGTGGCCACGTGCAACGAGTTCGACGACGCCACCTTGCGCCGTTGCGTGCAGCGAGCCGAAGAAATTGCCAAGCTCGCCCCCGAAAGCCCGGAGTACATGCCCTTCCTGGGCCCGCAGCAATACGAAGCCGGCACCAAGTCCTTCGCCCCCGCCACGGCCGCCATCACGCCCGACTACCGGGCCCAGCAGATGGGCGCCAGCACGGCGCTCTGCGACCAGCGCAAACTGAGCTCCGCCGGCTTTTTGGTTGACTCTTCCGGCTTTTTAGCCAAGCGCAACTCCAAAGGCCTCGAAGCCTACCAGCAGTTCACCAACGTAGAGTTTTCGGTGACGGTGCGCACGCCTGACGGCACCGGCTCGGGCTACGCCGCAGCCGACTACACCGACGCCGGCAAGTTCGACGCCGCCCGCCTCACCCGCGTGGCCGCCGAGAAGGCTTCTTCTTCGATGAAGGCCCGGGCGCTAGAGCCCGGCAAGTACACCGTCATCCTGGAGCCCAACGCGCTGGTTTCGAACGTGGACACCTCGCTGATGGCCGCCTTGATGGGCAGCTTCGACGCCCGCAACGCCGACGAAGGCCGCAGCTTCCTAAGCAAGAAAGGTGGCGGCAACCGCAAAGGCGAGAAGCTCTTCGACGAGCGGGTGACCATCTACTCCGACCCAAACAACGCCGAAATTCCCGACCTCATGTTTTCCGGCGACGGCCGCCCGCAGAAGCGCGTGACCTGGATAGAAAAGGGCGTGGTGAAGAACCTGTACTCCTCGCGCTTCTGGGCGCAAAAGGCCGGCATTCCCGACCTGCCGCCGCCCGGTGGCTGGATTATGGAAGGCGGCACGCAGAGCACGGCCGACCTCATCAAGGGAACCGCGAAAGGCATTTTGGTGACGCGCCTGTGGTACATCCGCCCGGTTGACCCGCAGACGCTGCTCTACACCGGCCTAACGCGCGACGGCACGTTCTACATCGAGAACGGCGCCATCAAGTTTCCGGTGAAGAACTTCCGCTTCAACGAAAGCCCCATCATCATGCTCAACAACCTGGAAGCCATTGGCAAACCAGTGCGCTTGGGCGGCAACTTGATTCCCCCGCTGAAAATCCGGGACTTCACCTTCACCAGCCTGTCCGACGCGGTATAGGTGGTGAGATGGTGAGGTGTGAGGTGGTGAGTTTGCTGTTCTGCTTGCGCAAACTGCGCTGATGAAACAGCAAACTCACTAGTTCACCACCTCACATCTCACTTCTTGCCATCGCCAAACTGGAAGGCCGCATACACTTGGAACACGCGGTTTTGCAGGCGCGGGTCGTTGATGCCCGACAAGTTTTTAACGTCGTTGATGTCGTTGAGGCCAGCCACCAGGCGACCGCCTAGCGAGAAGTTGCTGGCCAGTTTCAGACCGACACCGCCAACCACGCTAAAGTCGCCGCGCTTGAAGCTGCCCGTGGCCGGGCGCGACACGTTGCCGTAAGCCGGCGTGCCGTCCTCGGCGAGGTCAACTTGCAGCCTGCCCGATTGGTTGGCACTCAGCAACACGCCAAACTGCGGGCCGGCTTCCACAAATACGGGCCCTACCGTGAGCTTGGCCAGCACCGGCACCGTGAGGTAATGAAGCTCGTTGTCGTAGTTGCTGAAAGCGGACTTGAGGCTGCCGCCGGCCACCGAGTACTGCACTTCGGGCTGAATGGAAAGCGGACCTAACAGATTGGCTTGATAAAAAACACCGACATGATAAAAGGCTTTGTACGAAGAGCTTTCGCCTTCACGACCAGTGAGCTCGGCCACGTTGAGGCCGCCTTTCACGCCGAATTGCGCATGCGCAAGGGGCGCTGCAAACAAACTCAAGAACAGGATAATCAGGGCTTTTTTCATAGCGTATAGAAGAAGTGATGAGTCAGTGCAACAAAAGGGTTTGCCAGCGCGTGCCACAAAATGAGTCGTAGCAATAATGCCTACTGCCCCAGACTTTACGGGAGCTCGGAAGGAGAAAGTTGCGCCTGAGCTAACAAATAGACATTCAGCACCGTCGCTTCCGCAGTGCCTTCATTTCAACGATAAAACGAACCGCTTTATTTCTAGCCCCAATCCAGAAAAAGTGCCCTGCTTACTCGTTCAATATTTTTTTACTCCCCGATTGCAACTTCTGTGCCTGCTGCCCCTTTCACTTTCGTGCGCCTGAAATACCACTCCGGCGATTGGGACGCGGTGGACGAGCGCATGCCCGCCAACCTGTTGCATTCGTTGGTGCAGTACACCACCGTTCCGGTCGACCCCAAGGAGAAAGTGGTGGCCCTGGACAGCCCCGAGCTGTTCAACTACCCCTTCTGCTATTTGTCGGGCCACCGGCTGGTGCAGTTTTCGGCCGCCGAAAAGCAGAACTTCGTGCAGTACGTCCGCAACGGCGGCTTCGTGTTCGTGGACGACTGCAACCACGACATCGACGGCCTGTTCGCCCGCTCCTTCGAAGAGCAGATGCGGCAGTGCTTCGGCGCCGGGGCGCTGAAAAAGATTGCCAAGACCCACCCCATCTATTCGCAGTTTTTCAAGTTCAAGGACGGCCCGCCCAACACCGGCTTCGAGCTGAATGGCTGGGGCGACGACCTGGTGCACGACTACTTGAAAGCGGTGGAAATAAAGGGCCGCATCGGCGTGCTGTACTCCAACAAGGACTATGGCTGCGAGTGGGATTACGACTTTCGCAACAAGCGCTTTTTGGCCGAAGACAACACCAAGTTTGGGGTAAATATTTTGCTCTACGCTTTGACGAATTAAAACCGAACGCCTACTCCTAAACGACCATCCAAGACAACTGCACGCCTTTCGTAGTATGTCTGCGAATGGAATTGACTAACCGGATTATTGTTTCTGTTGCCTGTTTCCGCACCTACCTTACGCCAAGTCATTACGCCCAAAGACATGTCGATAAACGCGCGCGACTGGCCACCGGATGGGTGAGGCAACATTCCCTGCCAGCCGGCTAACGCACCGGTTCCTAAAAAGTGCTGGCTGAAAGCCTCTTCCTCACGATTAATCCGCAAGGCCCGGTAGCTTGCCCCGGGCGCTACGTAAAAGCCTGCCAATGGACCTTTGGGTTGACGGGGCAGGTAATAGTATCTGCTCTGCACCGATGCCCCCACCCGGCGTTCCTCCGGTTCGCCGCCATTGACCAACCCTTCAGCCACTATACTGAACCGGCCGCTGACTTGCCGCTCGTAGGAAGCCAGTACTGGGAACAGAAACCTGGAATGACCATTCAATTGATGTAAAAAATTTGTTCCTAACACACTGCCTACATCCAGACGTACAGCGTTTCGGCGAAGGGGATTCACCGCGGCAGGTCGCCCATCCGGTATTTCGGCGGGACCTTGCGCAAACACCCGACCCGTTAGTGCGGCTAGTGAAAATGCAGCAATTGTGAAGCGGGTAACAGGACTGAGGTACATGATGCAGGGTGCGTGAATTAGAAATTTAATGCCTGCAAATTTCAACTGACCATTGCACTCCTATCTAATTAGAATACTTTATTTATGGACTTCTGTTAAATGCACTTATTAGCTGTATCCTACTCATAATTAATTCATTATCTACTAATTCCCAGACTTTCAAATTAGTTACGTCTCAACTCATTTTTACCCTTTTCTCTTGACTGAAGAACAAATTCGCCCGCTGCTCGCCAAACTGCCCCTTCTAAAAGCCGAAATTGCCAAGGTCATTGTGGGCCAGTCAACCGTGCTGGACGAGGTGTTGGTGGCTCTGCTGGCGGGCGGCCACGCCCTGCTGGAAGGGGTGCCGGGCCTGGCCAAAACCTTGCTGGTGCGCACCTTGGCAGCTGCCACGGACTTGCCCTTCCGCCGCATCCAGTTCACGCCCGACCTGATGCCGACCGACATTCTCGGCACCGAGGTGCTGGAAGAAGACCACGGCACCGGGCACCGCTCCTTCAAGTTCAACCAGGGGCCCATTTTCGCCAGCCTCGTGCTCGCCGATGAAATCAACCGCACGCCGCCCAAGACGCAAGCCGCCTTGCTCGAAGCCATGCAGGAAGGCCACGTAACCTACGCCGGTACCGAGCACGCCCTGCCCAAACCCTTCTTCCTGCTGGCCACCCAAAACCCCATCGAGCAGTCGGGCACCTACCCCTTGCCCGAAGCGCAGCTCGACCGGTTTTTGCTGTACGTGCGCATCGGCTACCCCACGGCGGCCGAGGAACTGGCGGTGCTGCGCGGCACCACGGGCGCGGCCGGCCAGGCCGTGTCGCCGGTGCTGGGCGGGGCCGACATTCGGCAGCTGCAAGCGTTGGTGCGTCAGGTCAGCCTCAGCCCCGAGCTGATGGACTTCGTGAACCGGCTGGTGCGGGCCACCCGGCCGGCCACTTCCGAGGTCAAGTTCATCAAGGACTACGGGCGCTGGGGCGCGGGCCCAAGGGCGGGCCAAGCGCTCATTTTGTGCGCCAAGGCGCGGGCCTTGCTGCACGGCCGCTTTGCCGCCACTCTGGACGACATCCGCACGCTGGCGCCGCCGGTGTTGCGCCATCGGGTGCTGCTGAATTTTAACGCCGAAGCCGAGAACCTGACGGCCGACGATGCCGTGGCCGCGCTGTTGCAAGCGGTGGCGGTATGACTTTCTCGCGGAGGTACGCGGAGGGCGTCCTCTGCGCACCTCCGCGCTCTTCCTCTGCGTACCTCAGCGAGAAATGGCATTGCTCACCCCCGAACACCTGCACCACTTGCGCAACCTGAGCCTGGCCGCTCGCCAAGCGGCCGAGGGCTTCCTGAACGGCGCGCACGCCAGCCGCCGGCACGGCCCCGGCATGGAGTTTAGCCAGTACCGGCCCTACCAACCCGGCGACGACTTGCGCCGCCTCGACTGGCGGCTGGCCGCCCGCTCCGACCGCTACTACCTGCGCGAGTCCGAAGTGGACACCAGCCTGACGGTGCACCTGCTGCTCGACGCCAGCGCCAGCATGAACCACCGCGACGACAACGGCCTGACCAAGCTCGACTACGCCCGGCTGCTGCTGGCCGCGCTTGCCTACCTGGCCCAGCAGCAAGGCGACGCCGTGGGCCTGACCATTCTGGCCCCGGGCGGCCTGCGCCACCTGCCGGCTCGCGCCGACACCCGGCAGTTGCCCCGCCTCTACCACGCCCTGGAAACCGCCGAGGCCACCGGGCACTTCCCCGACGCGGCCACGCTGGCCCCGCTCACCGCCCGCCGGCAGCGCGCCCTGACCGTTTGCGTGAGTGACTTGTATGAAGAAAATTCGGAGATAAATGCCTTGCTCACTCGCCTCCGGGCTACCAGCGGCGACGTGCTGCTGCTACATTTATTAGCCAATAACGAGCTGAAATTCACCTACCAAGGCGCCATTACCTTAAGAGACCTTGAAAGTGGACAAACCCTGCAGCTGGACGCCGACCAGCAGCGCCCGCACTACCAACGGCAGCTGGAGCAATGGCTGCGCGACACCGCCCAAGCCGCCCGTCGCCAGGGCTTCGACTACCACCAGCTCAACACCGCCGCCCCCCTGGACTACGCCATGCGGGAGTTCTTGCGCCGGCGTCAAAACAGTTAACAGTGATGAGTTAAAAACTGCTGCTTTGACCTCACTGGCTGCTGGTTTACCCAGAAACCGCCGCCCTTCCAACCAGATTATTTTAAAGCGGTTTTCAGGTTGGTGTACTGAGTTGAAAAGTAAAAATTTTACCTTTTAACTCGCCATACGGCCTCAACACTGCTCTACCCTTTCACTTATAACTTCTAACTCTTTTTGTTCACGCTTCTCACTCCGTCTGCACTGCTGGCTTTGCTGGGGCTTCTTGTGCCGGTTGCCATTCACCTGTGGAATCGGCGCCCGGGGCGGGAGGTGGCGGTGGGCAGCCTGCGCTGGCTCACGGCCGGTGCCAACCGGCGGCTCCGCAACCTGAAGCTGGAGCAGCTGTGGCTCTTGCTGCTGCGGGCAGGACTGCTGGGCATGCTGGCGGTGGCGCTGGCGGGACCGGTGTGGCGGCAGGCCTTGCCCGCGGGCCGCGGCCAGGTGCTGCTGAGCCCGGAGGTATTGGGCACGCCGGCTTTCGCCGCCCTGCGGCCGGCCGTCGATTCGTTGCGCCGCCGGGGATATGGACTACGCTGGCTGGCGGCGGGCTTCCCAAAAGTTTCGGGCGCCGCCTGGCGAGCCGACTCCATGGGGCGGCGCGACAGTGCCCGGGTGCTGGCCATGGCTGGCCTCGCGCCGGGCCGCTTACTGTGGGCGCGGGTGCAGCAAGCGGCCGATGCTTTCAGGGGCCAGCCGCTTTACGTGGTGACACCCGCCACGCTTCACGGCTTCGAAGGCCCGCATCCCCCGCTGGGCAACAACATCACCTGGCAAACCCTGCCCAATCCCACCACCACCCAAAGGTGGGTGCAAGCCGCCGCCGTGCGTGGCGACAGCCTGCGCCTTCTGCTGGGCCGCAGCACCGAAACCCAAACCAGTTTCCGTTTAAAGTCGCTTAAGCAGCCCAAAAACAACACAGTGCAGCTAGCCGGGATAGGAGCTTTACGCGTCGAAACCAACGG
>DASVTG010000579.1:0-3398 GCA_036387695.1 Hymenobacter sp.
CAATGCGGTAAAGTATCCTATAAGCGACTGATAGGCCGGATACACGGCCGTCGTAATCTGATTTTTGGCCTCGGCCAACAGCCGGTCCTTTTCGGCGGGCTCCAGCTTAGCCACTTTGCCCAGCTTCTCGGCCAGCGAGGTGTAGAGAATGTTGTCTTCGGGCTTTTGCGCCACGAAGCTGGTCATCTCCGTCAGCACCTTCTCGATGACGAACGTGGGCGGGACTACCCCATGCTGCTCGCTGGCTTTCAACTGTTCCAGCACCTGCGCAAACTGCGTTTTCACCTTGCTCAGCCGAATGTTGTAGTATTCGGCATCGCGTTGGTTGTTCACCTGGTGCTTGGTGGCCATGAAGGAGGGAAACCCACTCTGCACGCCCCCAAACTGGTTAACCGGGTAGCTGTCGTAGCGAAACTTTTCCCCCTCGGCCGCTCCTCCCATGTACCAGTCCAGAATGTCGTAGGAGAGCTTCTGCTGGGCGTCCATGCTGCTGGTGTCGTAGCTGTGCAGCACGTCGAGGTTGCGGTGCAGCCGCTCAACTTGCTTGATGCGGTTGGCCTCCGAATAGTCGTCCAGCTCTTTGTTGTGCGCCTGCATGCCGACTCCCTCCACCATGCGCAGGGTCGACAACAATTGCGGCGAGTCGAAGGCGAATTCAATGAAAACCCGTTCGTAGAACTCACGAATAAAAATCGGCTTGAACCAAGCCGCATTCACCACCAGCGCAACCAATAAGAGCAATACAACGCCCAAACCACGAAGTAGAAATTTTTTCATCCCGAAAGATAGGCAGATAAATAAAATATTTAATATTTTATTTATCACTTTACTGTTGACAGATGGCAACAGAAAAGCCCGTCGTGCTTCATATGGTGAGGCACGACGGGCTTTTGGCTAAGCTCAGCCGAATTTCTACAGGGCCCTGCTGCCCGTCTGCGCGTCGACCACGGCAATGGCGGCCATGTTCACGATGTCGCGCACGGAGGCGCCGAGCTGCAGGATGTGCACCGGCTTGCGCATGCCCATCAGCACCGGCCCGATGACCTCGGCGCCGCCAATTTCCTGGAGAACTTTGTAGGCAATGTTGCCCGACTCCACGTTGGGAAAAATCAGCGTGTTGGCGCCTTTCTCAGCCAAGGGCGAGAAGCCGTAGTGCTCCTGGAGCAGCTGCGGGCTCAGGGCCACGTTGGCCTGCATCTCGCCGTCAATCAGCAAGTTGGGGAAACGCGCTTTGGCCAGTTCGGTGGCGCGGCGGGTTTTCTCGGGCAGCGGGCCGGCGTTCGACCCGAAGTTGGAGTAGCTGATGACGGCCATGCGCGGCTCGGTGTCGAAGAAGCGCACAGCGCGGGCCGTGAGGCCGATAATCTCGACCATTTCTTCGGCGGTTGGGTTGATGTTCACCGTGGTATCGGCAAAGAAATACGGGCCTTTCTTGTGCTGGATGATGTACATCGACGACACCCGCTTCACGCCTTCCTCGGTGCCCAGCACGCGCAGCGACGGGATGATGCTCTTGCCGTAGTCCTTGGTGAGGCCGGTGATGCAGGCGTCGGCCTCGCCGGTTTCCACCATCATGGCGGCGTAGTAGTTGCGTTCGCGCATCAGGCGGCGCCCTTCGTAGAGGGTCATGCCGCGGCGCTGGCGCTTCTCGTACAGAATGGCCGCGTAGTCGTTGCGCTTGGCGTCTTCCTTCAGAATGTTAATGATTTCACAACCTTCCAAATCCAAGCTGTTCTCGCGGGCAATGGCATCGATTTTTTCCTGCGGCCCCAACAGGATGGGCCAGCAAATGCCCTCGTCGCGCAGAATCTGAGCAGCTTTGAGGATTTTGTAGTTGTCGGCTTCAGCAAACACCACCCGCTTGGGGTTGGCGCGGGCAGCCGAAGTCATGCGGTTCATCAGCTTCTGGTTCACGCCGAGGCGGGCCCGCAGTTGGTCCTCGTACGCCATCCAGTCTTCAATGGGCAGGCGGGCCACGCCGCTTTCCATGGCGGCCCTGGCCACCGCCGGGCTGATGCTGGTGATGAGCCGCGGGTCGAGCGGCTTGGGAATCAGATAATTGCGGCCAAAAGTCAGCGTGTTGTCGCCGTAGGCTTTGTTCACCATTTCGGGCACGGGCTCTTTGCTCAGCTCTGCCAGGGCCCGCACCGCCGCCAGCTTCATGGCCTCGTTGATTTCGGTGGCCCGCACGTCCAAAGCGCCCCGGAAAATGTAGGGAAAGCCCAGCACGTTGTTCACCTGGTTGGGGTGGTCCGACCGGCCGGTGGCCATAATCAGGTCGTCGCGCGTGGCCATGGCCAGTTGGTAGCTCACTTCCGGGTCGGGGTTGGCCAGGGCAAACACGATGGGATTGTTGGCCATTTTCAGCAGCAGTCCGGCGGGCAGCACGTTGGCCGCCGAGAGGCCCAGGAACACGTCGGCTCCTTCCATGGCTTCCTCCAGGTTGTTCACGGCCCGCGTGGTCGCAAACTGCATCTGGATGGGCGCCAGGTTGGTGCGCCGCTCGTGAATGAGGCCGTCCTTGTCGAACACCACCACGTTTTCCTTTTTCAACCCCAGCGCCAGGTACAGGCGCAGGCAAGACACCGCCGCCGCCCCCGCACCGCTCACCACCACCTGAATTTCCTCAATTTTCTTGCCCACAAGTTCCAGCGCGTTCAGCAGCGCGGCCGAGGTGATGATGGCCGTGCCGTGCTGGTCGTCGTGCATCAGCGGGATGTTCATCTTCTCCCGCAGCTCGGTTTCGATGCGGAAGCACTCCGGCGCCTTGATGTCCTCCAGGTTGATGCCGCCGAACGTGGGCTCCAGGGACTTCACAATCTTGATGAACTCGTCGGGGTCAGTGGCGTCAATTTCGATGTCGAAGCAGTCGATGCCCGCGAACTTCTTGAACAGCACACCCTTGCCCTCCATCACCGGCTTGGAGGCGGCCGGGCCGATGTTGCCCAGGCCCAGCACCGCCGTGCCGTTGCTGATAACGGCCACCAAGTTGCCCTTGGCGGTGTATTTGTACACGTCGTCGGGGTTGGCGGCAATTTCCATGCAGGGCTCGGCCACGCCCGGGGAGTAGGCCAGGGCCAGGTCCAGTTGGGTGCTCACGGGCTTGGTGGGCACCACTTCAATCTTGCCGGCGGGCTCCTGCGAATGGTAGTTGAGGGCGTCTTGTTTGTTTATTTTCAGCATCGGGAATTCAGAAATAGAAACGGCCGCGCGGGCAGCGCGGCCGTGTACGGCGAAATTAGGGCGAAATGCGGACTAAGGCCGAGGTTGCTTGGCAAACGGCCGCGCCAACGACAACTTAGCTCTGCGGCACCAGCAGTTTCTGGCCCAGCTTCACTTCGTCGGAGGTGAGGTGGTTGACGCGGCGCAGGTCCTGCACGCTCACGCCAAAGCGGCGC
>DASVTG010000580.1:0-3609 GCA_036387695.1 Hymenobacter sp.
ACGAGGACAAGGACGGCGTGTCTGACAAGAAAGACAAATGCCCCGGCACCCCCGCCGGCGTGGCCGTGGACCCCACCGGCTGCCCGCTCGACAAAGACGGCGACGGCGTGCCCGACTTCCAAGACAAGTGCCCCGACGTGAAAGGCGTGGCGGCGCTGCAAGGCTGCCCCGACCGTGACGGCGACGGCGTGACTGATGCCGACGACAAGTGCCCCGACACCCCCGGCAAGGCCGAGCTGGCCGGCTGCCCCGACGCTGACAACGACGGCGTAACGGATGCGGCCGACAAATGCCCCGACACCCCGGCTGGCGTGAAAGTGGACGCCAATGGCTGCCCGCTTGACCGCGACGGCGACGGCGTGCCCGACTTCCAGGACCGTTGCCCCGACCGTGCCGGTCCGGCCTCGAACCGCGGTTGCCCCGAGATTAAGGCCGAAACCAAGAAGCGCCTGCAGGAAGCCACGAAGTTCATCAACTTCCAGTTCAACAAGGCCGTGCTGCTCCCTAGCTCGTACCCGACCTTGAAGGACTTGGCGGCCATCATGGCTGAGTATCCCGATTACACCATGAGCATTGCCGGCCACACCGATAGCAAAGGCAGCGACGACTACAACCTGCGCCTTTCTTATGACCGTGCTGCTTCGGCTCGCACCTACATGCTGAGCCAAGGGGTTCCGGCGGACCGCATCGAATCGCGCGGTTACGGTGAAACCAAGCCGATTGCGGACAACGCCACGGCCAAAGGCCAAGCTTTGAACCGCCGCGTTGAATTCGACCTCTACCTCACCGGCGAGCCCAATTCGGCCGAAGTGAAGTACGGTCCGGCACCCACCATCTCGGAGCTGCAGAAAACGCCGGCCGGCCGGCCAAGCGCTGGCAAGGCTCCGGTGAAGAAAGCTCCTGCCAAAAAGGCTCCGGCCCGTAAGGCTCCCGTGAAGCGCAAGTAACCGCCTGCGCTAGATAAGAGAAAGGCCCGCTCGATGAGAGCGGGCCTTTTTTGTTGTTGCCAATCGGCTTTTAACTGCATGACGGCCTGTTTGACGGTAAAAGCTTTGCGGTAATTATCCCTCATAGCACGCCGTACGTCACCGACAAATAGTAGAGTCCGCCCACGCTGGGCCCGCCGAGATAGGACACGTAATAGTTGTTCAGCACATTGCTGGCCCCGAGCTTGATGCGCAGGTTGGGCTTGGGCACGCTGTAGCTCAGCTGCGCATCGAGGGTGTTGTAGGCCGCTACGTTGCCGTTCACCAAAAACGTTTGGGAATAATAGCCCCGCTGCCAGCGGTAGTTCAGGCCGAAGCCCACGTTTTTGTACGCTTTTTCGTTGCCCAGGCTCAGGTTGTAGGCCCAGCGCGGCGTGTTGAAGCCGTCTTCCAGGCCGTCGCCGCTTTCGGTGCGGTCGAGGCGGGTGTAGGTGGTGTTGGCGCCGGCCAGGTAGCCACCGGGCAGCTCGTAGCGCAAGCCCAGGGAGCCGCCGTAGTTGTACACCTGGCTCTGGGCGTTGGTCCAGAGGCGGTAGCGGTTTTGGGTGGCCCGGGTGGCCAGGTAAGTGGCCGTGGAATCGGGGTTCAGGGTTTTGGGCACGTAGGCTTCCACTTGGGCAATGAAGTCGCGGTAGCTGTTGTAGTAAAAATCAATGTCGGCCAGCAAGCGGCCGCCGGGCAGCAAGGCGGCTTTGTAGCCCAACTCCAGCGAGCGAATGTATTCGGGCTTGAGGTAGGTGTAGGGGTTCTTAACCAGCAGGCCTTGGTTCTGGGAAATAGCCTGGGCCTGCACGGCTTGCCGTTGGGCCGGGCTGGCGTTAGCGGGCGTGTTGGCGTTCACGTAAGCCGTGTTGGCGGCCACAAAAGCATCGATGCTGGTGCGCAGGTAGCTGTTTTCAAACACGCCGCTCGACATCACCCGCAGCCCGCCAATGCGTTTCACCTGGCCGCTGTTCACGTTCGAGAACCCCTCGAACAAGCTCGGAAAGCGGTAGCCGCTCTGGTAGCTCACCCGGAAATTGGCCCGCTGGCTGGGCGAGTACACGGCCGTAAACCGCGGGTTGAACCGCAGCGTGAAGTAGTCGTTTTTGTCGGCCCGCAGCGTGGCCGTGAGGCGCAGCTTTTCGGCCAGAAAGCGCCCGCCGGCTTGCACAAAGCCGCCGGTTTTGGCGTAGGTCAGGTTGTCGCGGAGCGGGTCCCGGCCGGGGGTGGGGTTGATGAAATAGTTGCCGTCGGGCACCACCACGTAGGTGCGGTGGTCGGCGCCGGCCAGCAGGTCCACGTTGCCGGGCAGCCAGGAGTGGCCGCTCCGCCGCAGGGCTTCGGCCGCGTTCACTTGGCCTTCGGCGTGCAGCAGGTCGGCGCGCACGCGCAGGGCCGCGCCCACGTCCCAGTTGTTGACGTTCTGCACAAAGTGGAGGCGGTCCCGAAACGCGGCCGTGCCGGGCTGGGGGCGGCCCGCGTCGGCGGCGGTGCGGGCCGTGGCGTGGGCCCGGGCCACGGGCTGGCCGGCTTGGGTGGCCGCGTTCCAGGCCGCGGTGTAGTCGCGGTTCCACACGGCGTCGGGCTTGTAGCCGCGGTCAATGTTTTCGGCGGCCGAGCGCAGGTTGTAGCTCTGGCCGGTGTTTTCCTGGGTGAAGTAGGCGCGGGCCTGCACCACCGGGCCGGTGAGCTGCAGGGCGTGCTGCTGCAGGCGGTAGCCCTGCAGCTGGAAGCGGTTGGAACGCTGGTACACGTTGTCAAAGGCCGCCACGCGGTAGGTGTAAGCCAGCTCGGCGCTCGGCGTTAGCTTGTAGTGCAGCGCCGCGTCGGCTTTCAGGGTTTCGATGCGGTAGTCGGCCAGGTCCGGCTCGTCGTAGCCGGTGCGGGCCACCTGGTAGTTTTTGCCGCCCAGGCTGAGCGTGCTGCGGTTGGAAGACTCGTTGCCGTAGCGGTTCACCGGGTCGCGGGCGGGGTTGTCGGGGCCGAGCAGGCCGGTGTTGGCGTTGCCGCCGGGGTTGATGTCGGTTTGGTCGTTGGCTACCCAGTCGTAGCCGCGCAAGTAGGTGCCGTTGACTTTGAAGGCCAGCTTTGGCGTGAGAATTTTCGCGTAGCGCAGGCTGGTTTCGGAGAAAGCCTTGGCGGCGCTGTTCGGGTCGGCCGCGTGGTTGACGCCGGTTTTCTGCTGCACGCTCAGGCCTTCAAAGGAGAAGGGATTTTTGGTGCGCAGGTTGGCCAGGCCGTTGATGGCGTTCAGCCCGTAGAGTGCCGCGGCCGTGCCCGGCACAATTTCCACCGTGTTGATGTCCAGGTCGCTCGGCCCCAGTACGTTCCCGATGGGGCCGCCAATGTGCGGCGCCTGGTTGTCGATGCCGTCCACGAGCTGGGCGAAGCGCACGTTGGTGGTGTTGGCGAAGCCCCGGGCATTGATGACCTTGAACGCCAGGCTGGTGGCGATGACCTGCACGCCTTTGAGGTGCTCGATGGCGTCAAAGAATGACGGGGCCGGCGTGAGGCGCAGGGCGCGGGCGTTGAGCTTTTCCACCGTCACCGGCGACTGCAGGAAGCTCTCCTCCACGCGGGAAGCGGACACTACCACTTCTTTGAGAGCGAGGTGTTGCCGCGCCGTGTCTGCGAGAGGAAC
>DASVTG010000581.1:0-6966 GCA_036387695.1 Hymenobacter sp.
CATCGAAGGCGAGAAAGCGCTTGTTCCCAAGCAGCTTACCATCAGCCGGGAGGTGGTGATTGGGGCGCCACCCGCCGCCGTCTGGCAGCAGCTCACCAGCCGCCGTGCCACCGCGCCGCCGGCCGATGCGCGTTCGTTGGCCGCCCTGTTCGGGTTTCCGCGCCACCTGACCACTTCGCTCGATTCGCTGCGGGTAGGGGGCATGCGCGTGGCGTACTACGAAAAAGGCCTGTATTTTGAGGAAACGGTGGCCCGCTACCGGCCGGCCCGCGAGCTCGTGCTGCAAGTGAACGCCAACCCCGGGGCCGTGCCGCCGGCCGTGATGGACGAGCACATCCTGATTGGCGGCAAGCACCTGGACATTCTGGAGGACACCTACCAACTCACGCCTCTGGCCGGTGGCCGCACCCGCTTGCGCCTGGCCAGCCGGTTTTACATCAACACCCCGTTCAACTGGTACGCCGAAATCTGGGCGCATTACCTCATGGCCGACATCCTGGACGGGGAGCTGACGAGCCTCAAAGCCTGGGCCACTGCCAAGTAGCGTTGCCCGCCACTACTCGGGCTGCGACACGTAGACTTGCTTATTTTACTTCTAAAGAGTCGATTTTGAGCGAAAAAGCAGCAACTGCTACTCTCGGCTTGGCCTTGTCCGGGGGAGGGGCGCGCGGCATTGCGCACTTGGGCGTATTGGCGGCGCTGGACGAGTTGGGTTTGCCGGTGGCGCGGCTGGCGGGCGTGAGCTCGGGCGCCATTGCCAGCGTGTTTTACGCCGCGGGGTTTCCGCCGCGCGAAGTCCTGCGCCTGCTGGTGTCCACCAACTTGTTTCGGCTGACGCGGCCGGCGTTTAGCCGGTTTGGCTTGCTGCACTTCGACGCGGTGGAGGTGTTGCTGGCCCGGCACCTGGGCGCCAAGCTCACGTTCGAGGACTTGAACTGCCCGCTCACGCTGGTGGCCACGGACCTGATGGCCGGCGAGTCGGTGTACTTCAGCACGGGGCCGTTGCTGCCGGCGCTGCTGGCTTCGTCGGCGGTGCCCATCGTGTACCGGCCGGTGGAGTACCAGGGCCGGCAGCTGGTGGACGGCGGCCTGCTCAACAACCTGCCCGTGGAGCCGCTGCTGGGCCACGACGGCCTGCGGGTGGTGGGCGTGCACTGCAACCCCGTGAACCGGGAAGCCCGCGTGTCCAACATGCGCCGCCTGGTGGAACGGACCTTGCACCTGGCCATCAACGCCAACACGGCCTCCCGCAAAACCCAGTGCGACTTGCTGCTTGAGCCGCCCGAACTGTGGCAATACCGCCCCCTGAGCTACAAGCGCGCCCCCGAGCTTTTCGATATTGGCTACCGCTACGCCTTGAGCCAGGCAGCCGAGCTGAGGGCCCTGCTCTAGCCCGCCGGGCGTGTACTTTGCGCCAAAGGCCCATCTTTGCACGGTTGTGCCACCGCGGCGGCGGCGAAAGCACCCAGTCAACATCAACTTTCAACCAGCAACCCTCTCGATGCCCGCGCGCAAGTCTTCTACTTTCTGGTACTACATGGCCAAATTCGTGTTCTGGGTTTCTGGCTGGAAACTGGGCGAGATTTCGGGCTCAGACATCAAGAAAAGCATGATGATTGCGGCCCCGCACACCAGCAACTGGGACCTCATCCTGGCCCGGGCCGCCTTCTACCTGATGGACGTGGACGTGCGCTTCACCGTGAAAAAAGAATGGACCCAGCACTGGCTGCTCGGCGGCATGGTGCGGGCCGTGGGGGCCCTGCCCGTGGACCGCAGCAAGAACAACAGCCTCGTGGACGGCATGGTGAAGCTTTTCGAGCAGCACGACGAACTGGTCATTCTCATCACGCCGGAGGGCACCCGCGCCTACCAGCCGCGTTGGCGCAAGGGCTACTACTTTGCCGCCGTGGGCGCGCAGGTGCCCATTCGGCTGGGGTACTTGGATTATCGCCTGAAGGAAGCGGGCATCGGCCCTGCCGTGTACCCCACGGGCGACTACGAAGCCGACGAGGCCAAAATCAAAGCCTTCTACCGCACCAAAACCGGGCGCTTCCCCGAGAAAGGCGTGCGCTAGCCGGCAGCATTCGCCGGCCCATTTTCTTATCTTCCGACCATGGAAAAGGTATTCACCCTGCTTTGGGTCATCGTTGCGGTGGGCGTTTTCGTCTTCCGGATGGTGATGAAGATGCGCGAAACCGTGGCGCGCGAAAGCCGGGAGCGGCCCGTGCGGCCCGAGGGCGCCGTGCCGGGCCTGCCCGCCGCGACTTTCCAGGAAATGCTGCGCCAAATGCAGTCCCGCAACGCGGCGGAGCCCGCCAAACCGGCTGAGGCGCAACCCCCCGCCATGCCAACTCCGCCCAACCTCACCCTAGGCGGCCGCCCGATGCCCCGCGAAGTAGCGCGGCCCACCCGGTCGCAGGAACGCACCCGCGTGCGGCAGGTGTCGCTGGAGGCGCCTGCCACGGCACGGATTCGCAACGCCCCGGCGGCGCCGGCGCGGCGCTCGTCTACGCTGCCGCGGGCTTCTTTCGAAGCGCCGCTGCCGGAGTTGCGCCCGGCCCCGGCCAGGCCCAGTGCAAACGTAAATCAAACCCTGCGCTTGTGGCTCAGCCAGCCGGAAAGCGTCCGAGCCGCTTTTGTGCTCAGCGAAATATTGCAGCGTAAATACTGAGTCGATAATGGTTGATGATTAGTGGTTAGTGAACAATCATTTATTATTAACCACTAATCATTAACCATTATCGACTCAGTCTTGCGTGAGGGCGTAGGCCACCAGGTTGGCGCCCATGCGCAGGGCCGCGTCGTGGGTGGCGGGGGTGTCTTCGGGGTAGGTGCCCACGTCTTCCCAGCCGTTGCCCAGGTCGCACTCGTAGCTGTAGAAGCACACCAGGCGGCCTTTGTAAAGCAGCCCGAAGCCCTGGGCGCGCTTGCCTTCGTGCTCGTGCACCTTGGGCAGGCCGCGGGGAAACTGATATTTCTGGTGGTAAATGGGGTGGGAGAAGGGCAGCTCCACGAACTCCAGCTCGGGGAAAACCTTCTTCATCTCGGGCCGGATGAACTTGTCCAGGCCGTAGTTGTCGTCGATGTGCAGGAAGCCGCCGCCGGTGAGGTAGCGGCGCAGGTTTTTTGCTTCAGCCGCCGTAAAGCTCACGTTGCCGTGCCCGGTCATGTGCACGAAGGGGTAGCTGAGGAGCTCGGGCGCGTCGAGCTCCACGGTGGCTTCGTCGGGCGCAATGTTGGTTTTCAGGGACTGGTTGCAGAACCGAATCAGGTTCGGCAGCGAGGTTTTGTTGGCGTACCAGTCGCCGCCCCCGCCGTAGTGCAGCTTGGCAATTTTGAAGCTGTAGTTGGGGCCGGCCGCGGTGGTGAGCAGGAGGGTGACCGCCAGAAAGAATAAGCGTAGCATCAGCCGGAAAGTAAAGTAGGAAGGAACGTAAGCCCCAAAGACAACGAGGCAACGGAACAAGCGGCACGTCTTTTCGAGGACGAAAGCCGGTCACTGTTTGGTTCCGAAAGCCGAAGATAGGCCAAGCGGTTGGCCGATTAGGATGCGGTTATCTAGCTGCTCCGGCATCTTCGGCGGCAACTTTCACGGATTTTCACTAAAAACGGGCTTAGTGGTTTTGGCCCAAAGGCATCAGCTTTTGCTTCAGGACGGTGAAATCGATGGGTTTGACCAGAAAATCGGCGGCGCCGAGCTGCATGGCCTTGTCGTAGCTTTTCTCGTCGCCGTAGGCCGTAATCATCATCACGCTGGGCGGCGGGTTGGGGTGGTCCTGCTTGATGCGGCTGAGCAGCTCCAGCCCGCTCATGCCGGGCATGTTGATGTCGGAGAGGATGAGCACCACTTCCGAATAATGCTGCTCTTGGGTGAGGTAGTTCAGGGCGTCCTCGCCCGAGAAAGCAAAAGTGAAGGAAAACAGCCCGGCGCGGATTTCGCGCCGGAAGCGCTGCTCAAAAAGCAGGCGCACGTCCGCTTCGTCGTCGACAACCAGAATTTTCATCATGATTCACACGGAGTAGGTGATTGGTTGAAGCTTTTCGTCGTTCACGGGCAGGCTCACGGTGAATTCCGTGTACGCGCCTTCCTGGGTGTCGACGGTGAGCGTGCCGCCGTGGCCTTTGGTCACGATGTCGTAGCTCAGCGACAAGCCCAGGCCGGTACCCTCGCCCACGGGCTTGGTGGTGAAGAAAGGCTGAAAGATTTTTTGCCGGACGGCATGGGGAATGCCCAAGCCATTATCGCGCACTTTGATGATTACGTGCCCGTAATCGGTGCGTTTCGTCGACACGCAGACTTCGGGCTGGTAGCCGGGCTGGCCCAGCTTTTTTCGCTCCTGCACGGCGTAAAACGCATTGTTGAACAGGTTGAGTAGCACCCGGCCCAGGTCCTGGGGCACCACCTCCACGGGTTCCAGGCGCTCGTCGAGCTCGGTGTGAAAGCTGGCGTTGAAGGATTTGTCTTTGGCGCGCAGGCCGTGGTAGGAGAGGCGCAGGTACTCGTCGCACAGCGCGTTGAGGTTGGTGGGCTGGCGCTGGCCGCTGTTGGCCCGGGAGTGTTCCAGCATGCTCTTCACGATGCCGTCGGCGCGCTGGCCGTGGTAGGCGATTTTTTCCAGGTCCTGGGTTATTTCGCCCACTAGCTCGTCGGCATCGGGGCGCTTTTCGGTGGGCAGGGCCCGCAACGGTCCTTCCACCAGTTCGGCCAACAGCTCGACGGCCACGTTCGCAAAGTTGTTGACGAAGTTGAGCGGGTTCTGAATCTCGTGGGCAATGCCGGCCGTGAGTTCGCCCAGGCTGGCCATTTTCTCCTTCTGAATGAGTTGCTGCTGAGTGGACTGCAGGTTGGTGAGCGTGCGCTGCAAGGCGGAGGTGCGCTGTTGCACCAAGCGCTCGAGGGTTTCGTTTTGGTGGGCGAGCAGCAGTTGCTTTTCGCGCTGTTGGCTCAGGGTTTGGGTGGAGAGCCGCCGCACCTGCTCCAGTTTGATGGTCAGCAAGCGGCTCGCCAGCGCAAAGCGGCGCGTCAAAAACAACGAAATGGCCAGCACCGGGCTCAAAAAGGCCGGAAAGGTGAGCAGCGTGTGCAGGGGAATGGACAGTATTTCCACCTGCAGCAGTGCGGCGTGGTAGCGGGCCATGTAGGCAAATACCAGCAGCAGGGCCAGGGCCACGCCGAACCCCGCCGCCACAATGCCGGCCCCGCGTTTGGTGCGCCGCAAGCCGCCCAGCGTGAGGCGGAGCTGCTCGGCGGTTACCAGCACCATAAAGGCCACGGTGGGGTACCAGCTCAAGCCTTGGCCGAAGGTGAGCAGCAGCAGGCTGATGACGTTGGCCACCCACAGCCCGTAATAAATTGGGCTTACGCGCACGTTGAACAGGCTGTAGAGGGCGCGCACGGCCAACACGCTGCCAATTTGCAGGCACACGTACGACAGGATGTCGACGCCCAGTCGCCACCCCAAGTGCCCAATCTCGTCGAGGAAGCCGGTGCAACAGAAGCTGCAGGCCTGCAGCAGCGTGTAGAAAGCGAAGTAAATGTTGGCGCGCTGGGCCGAGTTGTACACAAAGAAAGCCAGGTGCAGCATGCTGAGCAGCAAAAACGCGCCAAACAGCAGCATGTCCGCCGTTTTGTAAGTGGCCTCGTGCTGAAAGTTTTGCAGCAGTTGCGGCAATCCATCGAGCCGCGCTTCGAAGAAAATTGGCACAAAAAAGTCGCTGAACCCCTCAAACGGCTGCCAATGGGCGAAGCGCACGGCCAGCACCTGTTCGCCGGGCCCGCCGATGGGCAGCTCGATGGGTGCGCCGTCGGGCCAGTGCGGCACCACCCGCAAAGGGTCGGTGCTCACGGTGCCGTAGCGGCGCAGCAGCCGGCCATTCAAGTACACTTCCGACGCCGCGTACTGGAACACGGCCAGGGCCAGGGTGTGCCTCGGCAGGGCCGGCCCCACCCGGAATCGTAGCCGCAGCCAGCCCACGCCGGCTTGGCGCACTTGCGGCAATTGCTGCAAGCTTTTGGTGGGGTCGATGGGCTGCCAGGCGCGCTCGTCCACGGTGGGCTGGGCCCAGGCGGGGTCGTCGCCCGGTCGGAACGTCCAACCTTGCTTCAACACCAACCCCGTGGCCGGCATGGCTTCCACCGAAACCACTGCCTGGGCCCCGGCTGTGTGGGCAGCCCACGTCAGCAGCAACAGCAACCAGAATGTTTTCGGCGAAGCAGGCAACATAACGTTTTCATCGCGGCAGTTGGATGGAAGCCAGGACTATGGGGCCGCGGAGCAGCGCCTCGCTGCAGGTCCGCCACTGGGGAAGCATGGCCAACGTGCAACAAATGCAATGTTAACATAAATAGAATAACTTTAACTAATTGCTTTTTATTGCTCGTCCTCCTGCCTCCTGCCATGGCCCAGCTTCGCCCTTCTGCCTTGGAAATGCCCACTGCCATCGCCGAATTGGGTGCCAGGCTATGGCAGGTGCTTATGCACCTGTGGCGGCGGATAATTGGCATTGGGGTGGAAACGTCGCTGACGGTGTGGCAGCGCAAGCGGGTGCGGCTGCTCAACGGCATTTGCTGCGTTGCCATAGCCATTTACATTGGCTACGTCTTGGTTTTCATGAATTCGCCGGACTGGCTCACGTTCCGCATTTGCCTCTGCGGCATTTTCATCAGCCTGCCGCCGTTTTTTCAACCTTTTAAAATTAATATATAAACACACTGATTATCTGATGAAAAGGGCTTACGTTTACAGCATCATTCATCCTTTCATTTTTATCATTCTTTTTTTATGAAAAAGGCAAGTACGGTAGCCCTCTTCGCTCTACTCGCGGAGGGGAGTTGGATTACTCAGCTGTTAAAAAGCAGTCGACCGCGTTGAGCCCGCTGCTTCCGCAGCTGTTCAGGAAGCCAAAGGCCCAAAGGAACCGAAAAACACCGGCAAGTACCTGGCTTTTGCCACCGGCGAAGATTTT
>DASVTG010000582.1:0-2455 GCA_036387695.1 Hymenobacter sp.
AGAACTGTTGGGCCGGTGCTTTTCAAGCATTTGACGCTTGGCCTCGAATCGACGGCTAAGCACGACGTAGCCATCCGGGCGCACAGCGACCTGGCGGTGACGCTCGGGCCGGTGAAGTTGAGCGCCAACCACGTAGGTGTATCATTTACAATTAAGGAGATTACCAATCCTAAGGATATCACCTTGGGCTTCGACCTACCGAAGGGGCTGGGCATCGAGGTAAAGTCGGACTTCGCGAACGGTGGGGGCTACCTCTTCCTCGACCCTGCCAACCACCGATATGCTGGTGTAGCTAACCTTACCGTCAACAAGACCATTAATCTGAATGCCTTGGGCCTGCTCCAAACCGAGCTTCCAGGGCGCCCCGATTCCTACTCGTTGGTATTGCTCATTACGGCTACCTTCAATCCCATTCAATTGGGTCTGGGTTTTACCTTAAGCGGGTTAGGAGGCCTATTAGGCATAAATCGCGCTGCTGACACCGATTATCTGCGCGGCATGGTGCGCGGCGGCGAACTTCAGCGCCTGCTGTTCCCCACCAACGTGATGGCAGACCCTGCGGGCGCTCTGGCTCTGGTCGATGCGGCCTTTCCAGCCACTGAAGGCCGCTACGTTATTGGCCTAATGGCTCAATTAGGCTGGGGAGCACCTACTACGCTCATCACGCTGGATGTGGCCTTACTCATTGAGTTGCCCTCTCCCATCAAGCTACTTATTCTGGGCGTGCTGAAGGCCTCATTGCCGAGCAAAACCAACGAGCTGCTCAAGCTGCGGGCCGACTTCCTGGGCTTCGTGGACTTCGGGGCTAAAAAGGCTTCCTTTGATGCGACCCTGACCGAATCGAAACTCTGGAAGTTTGCCCTCACCGGCGACTTGGCATTTCGACTCTACCAGGGCGCCAACCCGCTCTTCGTCATCACGGCCGGCGGTTTCCACCCGGCCTTTCAGCCACCCGCGGGCGCGGCCCTCACCGGCCTGCGCCGCCTCACGCTCTCGCTGGCGGCCAGCAACGATCTCCGCATCACGCTCGCCAGCTACTTTGCCGTTACCTCCAACACGGTGCAGTTCGGCAGCCGCCTCGACTTAAGCATGCGCATCGGCCGCGGGCTGCACGTGGACGGGCACTTCGGCTTTGACGTGCTCTTCCAGTTCAACCCGTTCCAGGTGTTGGCCCACGTGGAAGCCGGCGCGGCCATCAAGTACGGCAACTCCGAGTTGCTGAGCCTGCACCTGGCCCTCGACGTCACCGGCCCCGGCCCCTGGCACATCTGGGGCAACGCCAGCTTCAAGGTATGGTTTGTGCGCATTCGCGTCAACGTCGACGCCACCATTGGCACCGGTGCTACCCAGCCCGCGCTGCCGGCAACCGACGTCCGCACCTTGTTGGTCAGCGCCCTCAACTCGGCGGCCAGCTGGGAAGTGGAAGCACCCAAAACGTCGCTGCCCGGCGGCGTGGTGCTGCGCTCCGTCGAGAACACCGCCACCCAGTTGTTCCTGGACCCGCGCGGGGCGCTGGTGCTCCGCCAGCGCGTGGCCCCGTTGGGTCTGGAGCTGCAGAAATACGGCAGCGGCGCGACAGCGCCGGTCAACGGCCGGCGCTTCGACCTGACCGAAGTAGTGGTGGGCACCCGCCGCCACGCCGCCACGGACAGCACCGTGGAACCGGTAAAGGATTTCTTTGCCCCCGACCAATTCCGCCTGCTCAGCGACGCGCAGAAGCTCTCGGCGGCTTCATTTCAGTTGCTGCCCTGCGGCCTGCGGGTCAAGAGCCTGGGTGGCCTAGTGGCGGACCCCAAGGCCACGCGTCGCGTGGTGGAGTACGAGCACAAGCTCGTGGACGGCACAAGCGGGGGCAGCACCCCCGAAAAAGTTAAAATGAGCGCCGAGGTTCTGCAAAAGCTCACCCGGGGCGGAGTCCTGGGCCAGGCCGTGCAGGCCGCTCAGCCCTCGGCCCGGGCTCCCCAGCCGCTGGGCTGGGGCGAGGACACCTACGTCGTGGTCCACGCCGCCACGCTGGACGTGTACGACCCGCAAGACCACGCCCGCTTTGGCAGCCAAATCGAGGCCGAGCAGTACCGGCAGGAGCTGATTAAGGCCCAGCCCGCGCTCGCCGACGAGGTGCTCGTGCTGCCGAGCTATCAGCTGGAGCTGGCTTAAGCCAGTGCCGGCTTAGCAAAACAATATCAAGACAAGACCTTGCTTGTACCAGGCAGGCTTACGGGTACTTAAATAAATAATCCTAATGGATACGCTGCTGTATACAACACCAAATGGGTACCGCCGGAGAACTTGCATTCCCCCAAACGGCGCGCCGCCGCGCTCCGGAGGGATCAGCGAAGAACAACTCCTGTGTCTTTCAGACGAGACGACGTCCGACCAGTACGGTTACGACCGATACGAGTGGCAAGATGCGGTTCGTAACGTCGTCGTCAACACCGACGTGTACTATTTCGAC
>DASVTG010000583.1:0-8024 GCA_036387695.1 Hymenobacter sp.
CATGACGTTCTACCAGGATTTTCGCACCTACGTCACCGAGGAGCTGGGCCAGAGCGTTAACACCTTTGGCAAGCACGTCGACCGCCTGAAGTCGTTTCTGACCTGGTGCGAAGAAGACGAGGACCTGCCGGTGCACCGCCACTTCCGCAAGTTCGTGGCGCCCCGCAAGCGCGGCCGCGTCGACGCCCTCACCGAGGACGAGCTGCGGCGCATCGCCGGCCTCGACTTCCGCGCCCCCGAAATGCGGGAACGCCTGCGAGAGCTGCGGGGCCAGGTGCGCGAGCAGAGCAACCGCCGCGAGGACTGGAGCGCCGAGCGTTGGGCCGAGCACGTGGAGCTGGCCCGCGACAAGTTTTTGGAGTGCTGCTACACCGGCCTGCGCATCAGCGACGCCAACCGCCTGGCCTGGCAGCACGTGCACGGGCAAATGATTGTGCTCGACAACACGGCCAAGAACGAGGCCACGGTCTACATTCCCTTTTACGACGACGAGCTGTTCCAGCCCGTTGCCCTGGCCAATCGCTACGAGCACCGGTCGCCGCACGATTTGCTGGTGCCGGACTGTTACCGGGCCAACGAGTTTCTGCGCGTGGTGCAGCAGCTCAGCGGCATCACCCGGCTGAAGCTCACCACCAAGATTGGCCGCAAAACCTTTGTCACCCTCAAGCTCTACCAGGGCGTGCCGGCGCGCCTCATCATGCAGTCGACCGGGCACCAAACCGAGGAGGCCTTCAACCACTACGTCGGCATCGACGAAATTCGGCTGCTCGAGGAGCACATGCGCAAATCGGCCCGGCGCCGGGCCAGCTAGGGCGCGGCCGGGTGGCGGTTTAGGTGTCAGTTTCCGGGCATTCGGTTGCCCTTCGCTTCCTTCGGCTGCCGAGGCGTTCCGGCAATCTGGGCGGCAGGCGGCGTTTGGGCGGTAACGGCGGGAAAGCAAGGTCCTATTTTTCTTCCCCTACGGACTACTAAAAACGCCCTCTGCATCACGCAGAGGGCGTTTTTGCTTTTACCTGGGACGGTTTCTGGGACAGTGCGATATTATCGATTCCCGCGGCCGATTTTTTTCCGCTCGGTGCTGACCAGGTTTAATGATTTGCGGCGGGCGCGGACAAAGCCAGGCCCCGTGCTGCACTCCAACGCTTCGGTGCAGTGGCTACAGCGAGGAAAAGGAGGAGTGCCTTTTACTGGCGACCCGCAAGGCCTCCCTTCACAACCATCTGCCTGGTCTGGGTCACTTGGGCACCGGCCCGCCCCTACCCCCCCAAACCGCCCGTGTCGCCCTTGGGCTGGTTGTCGATGGTGCTGGCGGGCTTGTTGGTGCCTATAAACCAGGTAAGTCCCAGGTAGCCCACGCGCGTTTCGTACTTGGTTTGCAGGTTCGCGGTCAGGTTCGTGGCCTCGAGTTGGGTGTACTGCCGACGGGTATTGAACAGGTCACTGACGCGCAGGGTGAGCGCCACCCGGTCGTGCAGCAGGCGCTGGCGTAGGGCCACGTCAACCCCGTACAGGGCCAGCAGGCGGCCCTGCGGCACCACCAGCGGGGCGCGGTAGTTGCCGCTGAGTTGCACGGCCAGCCTTTTGGCGGGGCTGAAGGTGTTTAGGATGTAGGCCGTGCCGGTGAAGTTGGCGCGCGTGCCGTCGCCGGTGAAACTGGCCACCTGGCTGCGGTAGAACGAGCCGTTGGCCGTGAGTTTCCACCACGGGGTCACGGGTTGCGTCAGCGAGAGCTCCAGCCCGTAGCTGGCCGTGCGGCCAAAGTTGGCGTAGCCGGTGCGGGCAATGAAATCGGGCTGGCCGCTCAGGCGCGTGGCCAGCGTGTCAACCGTGCGCAGGCTCTGGATGGACTGGCTGGCGAAGCGCCCGAACAAACTGGTGCTGAGCGTGGTGGCCTGCCACGCCACCTGGTGGCCCAGCTCCGCCACGTGCACGTACTCGGGGCGCAGGTCGGGGTTGCCCACCACGTAATTGCGGGCATCGGAGTAGATGGGCAAGGCAATGATTTGTAGAAAATTAGGCCGGTTCACCCGGCGCGCGTAGCTGAGCTGCAGGCGCTGGTCGTGGGGCAGGGTGCGCGCCACCGTGGCCGAAGGGAACAAGTTGAAAATGCGCTGACTGGCCGAGCCAGCGGGCCGCACGCGCGCTTGCAGGCTGGTAAATTCGGCCCGCAGGCCCGCCTGGTAATCCCACGGGCCGGCTTTCTGCTGATAGGAGCCGTAGGCTTGCGGAATTACCTGCTGATAGCGGTAGCGGTACGAGCCGGCGGCTTGCGGGACGAACTCGGCGCCGGCCGATGGCTGCACGGAGTAATCGGCCGTGCCGGGCGTCACTAGGGCGTCGGTCTTGAAGCCCGCCCCCCAGCGGCGCTTCTCGTCCAGCGGGTGCGCGTAGTCTACCTGCGCCGAGGGCAGGTGAATGGTCACGTCGAGGAATTGACGGCGCGCTAGCCGGGCGTAGCTGGCCGGCCCGTCCAGCACGCGCTGCTCGGTCGTCACGGTGCCGCCATCCAACGTGTAGGTGGCACTGGCCGTTAGCTCGCGGCCGGGGTGGGCGGCCCAGGTGCGCCGGTAGTTGCTGGCAAGGCGGGCGGTGTAAAGGTTGTCGACCTCGCCGTTTTGGTTTTGCAGGAGAACGGTCGGGCCGGTCCCGCGCGTGAGCCGGGTCGTGAAGTCGCTGGTCTGGCGCAAGTCGTTCTTGTACAACTCGGCGGTCAGGGTTAGGGTCTGCTCCGGGCGCAGGGCGTAGTCCAGGCCCAGGCGGAGGGCCCCGTTGGCCTGGTGGCGGGCGGTGCGGCCCGTCTGGTCGGTGCCGGCGGTGCGGCCCTCGGCCGTGGCCACCTGCTGCAAGGCCGAGCTGCCGCGGAACTCATTGTTCAGGCCATTCGCGTTGCCATAGAAATTGAACTTGCCCGCCCTGCGGCCGAGGCTGAGCGAGGCGCTGTACTTGTCGCGGGTGCCGACGGTGACCAGCGCGTCGCCGTTCCAGCCGGCCTGGGTCGGTTTTTTCTGCACCAGGTTGATGATGCCGCCCGCGCCCTGGGCCGAATACTGGGCGCCGGGATTGGTGATGACTTCAATGGTTTCGAGGCGGCTGGCGGGCAGCTGGTCGAGGCGCAGGTTGCTGGGGGCGGGCTTGCCGTCGAGGTAGAGCGTGACGCCGGAGTTGCCCCGCAGGCTGACTTGCCCGTTTTCGTCCACGGCCACGGAAGGGATTTTTTGCAGCACGTCGGCCGCCGTGCCGCCCGCGCTGTTCAGGTCCTTGCCCACGTTGACGATGGTTTTGCCCAGCTCGTTGACCATCGTCGCTTTTTCGCCCTGCACCACCACGCTGCCCAGCTGCACGGCTGCCGGGGCCGCCAGCCACTCGCCCAGGCGGACCACCGGGGTGGCGGCGTTCAGCGTGGCAAGCCGGCGAGCGGGCCGGTAGCCCAGGGCTTCGGCTCGCAGCACGTAACGGCCCAGCGGGACATTGGTCAGTGCAAAGGCGCCGTTTTCAGCTGTTTGAGTGTTCCCTGCCAGGGCCGAGTCGGGCAGTTGCAGCAGCAGGACGTTGGCAAAGGGGAGCGGTTGGCGCGTGCCTTGGTCCAGCAGCGTGCCGGACACTTCGCCCAACGTCTGCGCAGACAGCGGGCCGGGCAACAAGCCAGTCGAGATGAGCAGCACGAGCCACCAAAACCGCCGCCCCTTCGGGCACGCAGCCAGTAAGCGCTGAGGAAGCTGACCTAGCAACCAAACGCATACTTTCGCAAAAATCCCAGTAACAACTTGACTAACTGTGTTGAATGCAATGCAAGTTACCAGGCAATACCTAGTAGACCGAGCTGAGCGGACCGGTTGATTCATTGAAGTTTGAGGTTAGAATGACAGAAAAAAGGCGGGGCTGGGGTATTGGCGTCCCCGGCCAGCGGCTGCGCTGGGGCCCGGGGACGCTGAAAAAGGGTTAGCCAACCAGGCGTTGCGCGGGATTACCTGGTTTGGCGGCGCAGGAAGAGATAATAAGCCAGAAAGCCGAAAGCCGTGCTGAAAAGCAGGATGATGACGGAATGAATGCCCAAGGGCAGATTCCGGCTGCATACCGTGAGCCCCGTGCCCGTGCTCAGCAGCAGCGCGACCCACTTCACCGCCTTGTTTTGTTCGTCTCGCGGGCCGGGCAACAGGCGCTCGACAATGCTTTCCGAAACGGCAGCCGCCACGATTTGCCGTTTCAGCAGGTAGTTCAAGACCAGTTTTATGGCGGCCAACACGAAGTAGCCGAGCAGGAAAAGCGCGAATCCGGGAAAAATAACATGTCGAACAATGTCCACCATGCTGCCATCAAACACCGGTACCAACGTACCAGTACCTTGGGCCGAAGCCTCCCAGGTGGCGAAGTAAAAAAGCAGGAGCAGCCAAGTACGTTTCATAAGGCGAGCTGGGGGTACTACCGGATGAGACCGGCCAGCGCCGGTCATGTTGCAAAAAATTTTAAGAAAAAGCCAGCCGGCGCATTTGCTGGCGGTGCCGGGCCAGCAACTCCAGGCATTGCCCGGCCACGAGGAAACCGGCCACTGCCGCCAGCCCCGCCCCCACCCCGGTGAACAAGCCTTGGAACGCCTGCATCAGCACGCTCCCAAACAGGGCCAGAAACGCGGCAACGACCCCCAGCACGAGGGCCACCACCACGCCGAGCACCCACGGGAAAGCGGGCCGCGCCCGGGGCAGCTGCGCCAGGACGCTGGCCGTGAGGTCGAAGTCAAAAACCGGCGGGGGCAGGTGGGCCGCCGCAAACAGGTGCTGGTAGGTAGCCACCCGGCCCTGGCACAGGCGGCAGGCGCGCAGGTGGGCCGCCTGCGCGGCCGGCAGCAGCGCGGCGGATTCCGCGGCCTCCTGGAGGGCGCGTTCGGAAAGATGGGGCTGAAGCTCGGTCATAAGTCGTCGCGTTGGTAGCGGGCCAGTAGTTGCTGCTTTAACTGTTTGCGCGCCCGAAAGAGGTAGTTTTTCACGGTTCCGTCGGGCAGCGAGGTTATCTGGGCAATTTCCTCGTAGCTCAGCTCCTGCTGGTGATACAAGGAAATCAGGGTGCGGTAGAGCGGGGGCAGCTGCTCAATGGCCGTGCCCAAAACGGTGGCCAGGTCGTGGCCAAACAGGGCCGTTTCGGGGTCGGAGTCCGGGCCGGCCACCTGCGGCGTTGGGGGACTGCGGCCCTCCTCCGACGAGTTGTCCAGCGGTTGTTCCGACAGGTCCACCAGCACCAGCTGCTTCTTTTCCAGGTAGTGCAGGCACGTGTTGTAGGCAATTTGGCCAACCCAGGTGGAGAGTTTGGCTTGGAATTTAAACCCGGCCAAATTCTTGAAAACCTTCAGGTACACCTCCTGCGCGAGGTCCGGGCGGTCGGCGGGGTGCCGAATCATTTTGAACACCATCTGCGTCACCAGCCCTTCCGTGCGCTGCACGATGTGCCCGAAAGCGGCGGTGTTTCCTCCCAGCACCTGCGCCACAAGCTGCTGGTCGGTCACGGAGGAGGTGGGCAGGTTGCTCATCGAAGCATGAGACCGGTCAGCCGGAAGGATGTTGCAAAGAAGGGGTTTGGCTTTTTTGTGGCAGCAAAGAATTAAAACTACGCCCTGCTTCCGTGGCCGGCACGCACAAAGAACAACACCTTTTACTACGAGCGTAAAGCTGATTCGGGGCTACCAGGGCCGGGGCACCGTGCTGCGGCCGGCGAGAAGGCGATGTATAGTATCTGGGACACGCTGGCCAAATACCAGCACCGGGTAGGACGCTGACGGCCAAGCCTACGACCTGCCTTATTCCGCCAGGCAAAATAGGCTCCCCGATTTCTGTCGCCGCGCCCCGTCGTCCGCCCCGCTTAAGGCGTCAGGTGCGGTTCGAGCCGGCGGGCTTGTTGCAGGATGCGGTGCCACTGAGGGTGCGCCAGGATGGCGGCGTCCGTGTCGGGCTCGTCGAAGGTGTCCATCAGGTTTTTGAGCACCTGCAGCTGCTGGCCCGCTTCCTGGCTCAGGCCCGCCTGTTCCCAGGCCCGCAACGCAAAAAACTGCTCGAAGCGGCAGTCGGTGTACATGGCGCGTAGGGCGTCGCGAAACTCGTCGCCGTGCTGTTCGACGCCCTCTTGCTCGCGACCCAGGTAAAAGTTGATGTGCCACAGTTGCTGGAGGGCACGCCGCAGCTCGTGCTTCCACAGGGCGTATTCTTCGGTCATGAGCGGGCAGGCGCGGGGATAGGGCGTTTTCCTACCTTAACCACTTCGTGGCCATTTTGTATGCCATCGCCAGCACACCGCGGCCAGGGTTCGTTTGCGGGGCCCGGCAGCCGACCGCGCCGGCTTGCAGCGCCAAAAAGCAGCGCCGGTGAAGTGGAAGAAGCAAATTGAGCGAACCGGCATTTTTCAACGGGTTGCTTTGGGCTGCGCTTTCAGCGAGCATAATTCCTGATTTCGTGCGCTTGATTCCCTCGGCCGCACCTCGCACTTGGCCCATTACCCTAGCGCGGTTTCGCCCTTGGCGTACAGGCCCCGGTCCAACGCCCTAAGCGTCCGACCGGTTGTTTCCCCCACATCCCCAGTGAAAGGCCTCCCAACAACCGGTCGGACGCTTAGGGCGTCGGACCGGCAAGCGTACTCTGATGGCGCAACGGCGATAAGCTCCACGGCCCAGCGCCGGTGGAACCCGCGGCGGCCAACGCGCCGCGCCGTTAACCGGGGGTTGCCAGTGCTCGGCGCTGGGCCTACCCGGCGCTTTTCCACTCCCCTGCCATACCCTTCTGTTGGGATTGCGCGGTTGGCCACCCACTCCATGAAACGCTTGAGGCGGACGAACTGCCTGGCACTGGTCGCTTTCGCTTGCTGGCCCAGTTCGCGCCGGTGCCGGCCGTGGCGCTGGTCCGGGCCTAGTATGCGTTGGGCTGCTTCACCACCAGCTTATTGCCCGAGTCGTCGACTTCCAGCAAACGTGGGACGCGGATGTATTTGCCATTGACGTCTTTGTGGCTGTGCAGCGACATCAGCAGCTTCCCCTCGAAGGTGCGGAACAGCATGCCGTGCCCGTAGTTGGGCGGGGTGATGGGCTCTTTTTCCTGCACCCAGGGCCCGTCGAGGGTGCCGCTGGTGGAGTAGGCCACGCCCTGGGTGTACACGTCGTACACCCAACTGGTCCAGAGCATGCCGAGGCGCCCGGTTTTGGTGCGAAACAGCCAGGGGCCGTCGGTGACTTTGTTGGGCCGGGGCGGGCCGGTGCGCGGGTTTTCGCGGCTCCAGGGCGAGTCGCTGGCGCGGAACAAGACCTTGCCTGCGCCGAGCGTGCCCGTCAGGTCCGGCTTCAGGAGGATTTTTTCGACGGTGCCGTTCTGGTTTTGCAGCCATTCGTGGCAGTACACCAGGTAGGGCTTTTGGTCTTGGTCGACCCAGAAAGTACCGTCGAGGGTCAACTTATTGGCTGGCAGGTAGGTGGCGTCCTTCATCGGCACGTAGGGGCCCGCGGGCTGGTTGCTGACCAGCACGTGGCTGGCCCGGCGTTCGAGCGCGCTGCCCCGCACCGTGTCAACCTTGATGGCCGGGTTGGTGAAGGTGGCGAAATAGTAGTACTTGCCCTTGTAGGAATGGATTTCGGCGGCCCAAATCATGGGCTTGGGCCCCATCCAGGAGGTTGGGTTGGGCCGGGCCACCGGGTACGGGCCCTCCCACTTTTTCAGGTCCTTGCTTTTCCACAGCTTCCCGCCGGTGCCGGTCATGTAGTAGGTACGGGTGGGCCGGTCGGCCAAAATAAACGGGTCACTTAGCCGAATGGAATCCAGCGGAATGTCCTTTTTGATGGCCTGGGGCTCCGTTTCCTGGGCCGCCGCCGCAAGGGGCAACCAGAGGCAGCCCACCAGAGGCATAAGCGCATTTTTCATCGTTGTCAGCATTGTGAAGCCGTTAGAGTTCATAAGAACGTCCTGCTCATCTGGCGTCCGCGCAGCCGATGCCTCTCTACTGCAGCACTAAACCTACAGCAGTTTCCGGTCTCGTGTGCCGAGTTAAAAGTTGAGAGT
>DASVTG010000584.1:0-14735 GCA_036387695.1 Hymenobacter sp.
CCGTTCCTACCCCATGCTTGACCTTACCGTTTCCTTCCTGCAAACCGAGCTGCACTGGCAGGACGCCGCCGCCAACCGCGGCTCGCTCGACATTGCCCTGGCCGGCCTCCGCACGCCCACCGACCTCATTGTGCTGCCCGAGATGTTCACCACCGGCTTCAGCATGGCGGCGGCCGAGCTGGCCGAGCCCATGGACGGCCCCACCGTGGCGTGGCTGCGCGCGCACGCGGCGGCTCACAACGCCGTGGTTACGGGCAGCGTCATCATCGAGGAAAAGGGCGCGTACCACAACCGCCTGCTGTGGGTGCGGCCCGATGGCACGCTGAGCTATTACGACAAGCGGCACCTGTTCACGCTGGCGGACGAGCAGCACACCTACACCCCCGGCGGCGCCCGGCTGGTGGAAGAATGGCGCGGCTGGCGCATTTGCCCGCTGGTGTGCTACGACCTGCGCTTCCCCGTGTGGAGCCGCAACCAGCCGGTGGCGCCCTACGACTTGCTGCTGTACGTGGCCAACTGGCCGGCCGTGCGGCGCACCGCCTGGAGCACCCTGCTGCGCGCCCGCGCCATTGAGAACGTGGCCTGCGCCCTGGGCGTCAACCGCATTGGCCGCGATGGCCTGGACCACGACTACACCGGCGACTCGGCCCTGCTCGATGCCAAGGGGAACTACCTGGTAGAAGCCGAGGGCCGAGCGGGAATGTTCACGCACACGCTGTCGCGGGCGGAGCTGGATGAGTTTCGGGCCAAGTTCACCGCGCTGAACGACGGCGACGCTTTCGAGCTACGGGACTAACTGCTAGCCTTATTGCACCAGCAGGCGCTTCGTGGCGGCGGAGCCGTCGGCTCCTTCGGCGCGCACCAGGTACACGCCGGCCGCTAAGCCGGCTAACGGTATCTCGTGGCGGCGTTGCGCGGCGGCGGGAGCCCGCACCACGCGGCCGGTAAGGTCCAGCAGGGTTACGCGGGTGGCGGCGGCCGTTTCCACCGTGGTTGTGGCGGTGGCGGGGTTGGGGTAGATGCTCAGGGCCAGGGCCCGCGCGGCCTCGGGCTGGGTGGCCGTGACGGTGCGGTTGCGGACGCCGTAGCTGAGAATGCCGCCGGCCTGCGTGCCAACGAGCAGTTCGGGGGCGCCGTCGCCGTTCAGGTCGGGCGCCGTGAGGCCGTAGTGGGTGTACAGGTCTTTGCCCAGGCGCGTGGTTTCGTACTGACTGCTCAAGGGGTTGTAGAGCAAATCGGTGCGCTCTGCGAAAGTGCCTGTCTGGCTGCGGTAGTTGGAGTAGAAGCGCAGCAGGCCGGTGGCATCGGCCACGAGCAAATCGGGGCGGCCGTCGCCGTCGAAGTCTGCCACGGTCGGGCTCAGGCTGTAGGGCCGCTCGCCGGAGCCTTCGCGGATAGCGCCAAAATCGTTGTCCACCAACACGAAAGCGTTTTCCAACGAGCCGCTGCCGCGGTTGCGGAAGTAGCGCAGGCTCATGCCCGGCTCCCGGATGTCGTTGGTGCCGACGAGCAAGTCCACGTAGCCGTCGTTGTCCACGTCGGTGAAGCACGGCATGTCGCCACGGGAAAAAGAGGGCAGCACGCCCATGGTGGGGGTGTAGGAAGTGGGCAGCGTGGTAGTAGCCGGGCCCTGCGGCTTGAAGCTGACGGCGTTGGCTGCGTTAAAGGCCACGGGCTGGCCGGCCGCGGCCGTGTTCAGGATGTAGTACAGGACGTTGGCGCCGCGGTCCCAGGCGCCGTACGCCAGGTCCAGGGCCCCGTCGCGGTTCAAGTCGACCAATACTGGCTTGAGGCCTTCCAAACGCAGAGCCGCCAAACCCAAATAGTCTTCGCTTACGAAGCTGAAAATGGGCTGCGTGTTGGTGCCCACGTTGCGCAAATAGGTCAGGCTGGCGCGGTACACGTTGTTGACGCGGTCGGCCTGATTGCCAATAAGCAGGTCGAGCTTGCCGTCGCCGTCGAGGTCGCCGAAGGTGGGCGCGGCGCCCTCGCTCACGTCCAGCATGTCGTTTTGCAGGAAGCCGCCGGGGCGGGAAGCGAAGGCCGGGGCGCCGCTGGCGGCCGTATTTTCAAAAAGCTGCACCGAATTGCGCATGCTCACCTGGTCGGCCACGTTGTTGAGCATGTTGGGCGCCACCACGAGGTCGGGGCGGCCGTCGAAGTTGGCATCGAAGGAGTAGCCCGCCGGAAAAACGGGCACCCGCACGGGCGTGGCCGCCGAAGGAAAATTGGAGCTGATGCCGGCCTGCGTGAGCACCGGCGCGGTGGTGGTGCCTTGGTTGAGCAGGCGCGTGAGTTCGGGGCAGTTGTCGCGCCCGTCGAGGAGGTCCTGGTCGCCGTCGCCGTCGAGGTCGAGCAGCAGCAGGGCGTGGCCGCCGGTGTGGGTGGTTTTGGCGGCAAAGCAGGGCTGGTTGTTCAGCATGTAGGAAGCGCACCCGCCGCAGGACTGGAGGCCGCCCCAGTTGTCGGTGGTGAGCGTGAAATTCAACCCGCCGCAGGCCGAACTGGTGTTGATGTACTGCTCGATAAAAATGGCCGACACGAAGTCATAGGACATGATGTCGAGCTTGCCGTCGCCGTTCACGTCCTGAATGGCCGGCATGTTGTAGCCGCCAATGGTGAGGTTGGCCGTGCCGGAGAACGCACCGGAGAACCGAATCTGGTTGGTGGTCAGCTTGAAGCTGATTTGCCCGTTGGTCAGCACGTTGCGAAACACCCGGATTTCGCCGCTGTTCACGTAGGTAAAGAGGTCGGCGCGGCCGTCGCAGTCGTAGTCGCGCAGCAGGGCCCAGCTTTCCAGGTCGGCCGGAAACAGGCTTTCGTACTGCGGGGCGTAGCTCCAGCGGCGGCCGGCGGGCGTGCCGGGCGCGGCCACGCTCAGGAAGGTGTAGCAGCGGCTGCTTTCGTGGTCGAAGGCAAACAGGTCTTGCTGCCCGTCGTTGTTCAGGTCGATGGCGCTGAACTGCGGGGTGTTCAAGCCCCCGGCCCAGGCGTTGCGCAGCGTATCGGTGCCCTGCACCACCTGGCCCGCGGGCCGGTATTCAAACCCAAATCCTGCGCCGGATTGAGCGCGCGCGACAAACGACAAAGCCAGCAGTGCCAGCAAAAGGGCGTAGGAACGGAGCATGGGCACTGGAAGGGAGTTAAAAGTGAAGAGTTAAAAGTGAGGAGTTGAAGAGCGATAAAGGGCTTTTCACTTTTAACTCTCAACTTTTAACTCCTTAAGGTTGGAAGCTGGTACACAAATCACGGCCACCTTTGCAACAAATTACACCTCGTTTGCTCTTCTCGTTCAATTAATATGCTGCTTTACTCCCACTACTTGGCGGCCGGCGGCCTCGTCAGTACCGATTCGCGCCAGCCGCAGCCGGGCACCCTGTTTTTTGCCTTGAACGGCCCCAGCTTTCGGGGCGCAAGTTTTGCCCCGCAGGCATTGGAAAAAGGCGCCAGCCACGCCGTGGTGGACGACGCCGCGCTGGCCGCCACCGACCCTGCCCGCTACACCTTCGCGCCCGACCCGCTGGTGGCCCTGCAGGAGCTGGCCCGGCACCACCGCCAGCAGTTCGCCATCCCGGTGCTGGCCGTGACGGGCTCCAACGGCAAAACCACCACCAAAGAGCTGCTCACGGCCGTGCTGGCGCAGCAATTCCGGGTGCTCGCCACCATTGGCAACCTCAACAACCACATCGGGGTGCCGCTCACGCTGTTGCGGCTGCGGACGGGCGAGCACGACTTCGCCGTGATTGAGATGGGCGCCAACCACCGGGGCGAAATTGCGAGCTACTGCGCCTACGCCCAGCCCACGCACGGCCTCATCACCAACATTGGCAAAGCCCACCTCGAAGGCTTTGGCGGGCCCGAAGGCGTGGCCAAGGGCAAAGGCGAACTGTTTGACTACCTGACCCGCACCGGCGGCACGGCCTTCGTCAACACCCTGGATGTGCGCTTGCCCGGCCTGGCGGCCTCGGTGCCCACCCGCCTCACCTACCCCGGCCCCACTGATACTTACCCGGCCACGCTGCTCGCCGCCGACCCCGCCGTGGCCCTGCGCCTGGCCGATGGCACCGACGTGGCCGCCCAGCTCACCGGCGACTACAACTTCCCGAACCTGGCCGCGGCGGCGGCGGTGGGCCTGCATTTCGGCATTCCCACCCAAAAGGTGGCCGCCGCGCTGGCGCAGTACAACCCCCAAAACAACCGCTCGCAGCTGCTGCGCACGGCCCACAACGAGCTGCTGCTGGACGCCTACAACGCCAACCCCAGCAGCATGGCCGCGGCCTTGCGCAGCTTTGCGGCGCGGCCCGTGGCTACCGGGCAAACCAAGCTGGTGATACTCGGCGACATGTTTGAGCTGGGCGAGGACAGCGCCGCCGAGCACGGCGGCCTGGGCCACTTGCTGGCCGAGCTGCAGTTGCCTTCGGTCGTTCTGGTTGGGCCCGAAATGGAGAAAGCAGCGGCTGCGGCCGGCCAGGCGCAGCACTTCACCACCAAAGCCGAAGCGGCCGAATGGCTGCGCCAAAACCCCATCCGCAACCAACAGATACTCGTGAAAGGCAGCCGCGGCATGGCCCTGGAAACGCTGGTGGAGCTGCTGTAAGTCAATTAACAATTAACATTTATCAATTAACATTTAACAACTGTTCTATTGACGCCTTTTGGCCAGCAGAACGACTGTTAAATGTTAATTGATAAATGTTAATTGTTAATTGACCTAAAACGGGCTGTCGAGCTCGGCCAGTGTGGGCAGGATGGCGTCTTTGGGCGAAATCAGGGCGTCGGCAACGCCCCAGTTGATGGCCAAGGCTGGGTCATTCCACAGGAGTCCGCCCTCGGCGGACGGGGCGTAGTAGTTTGAGCACTTGTAAAGAAACAGCGTGTTCTCTTCGAGGGCCACGAAGCCGTGAGCAAAGCCAACGGGCACGAACAGAACGTTGCCTTGCGCTTCGCTGAGCTCCACCTTGGCGTGCTGGCCGTAGGTGGGCGAGTCGCGGCGGATGTCCACCACCACGTCGAGCGCGCGGCCTTGCGCCACCCGCACCAGCTTGGCTTGGGCGTGGGGCGGGCGCTGGAAATGCAAGCCGCGCAGCACCCCCGGCTGCGACTTCGACTGGTTGTCCTGCACCCAATCCAAATCGGCGGGCAGGCCCATTTCCTGCATGAGGCGGGCGCTAAAGGTTTCGTAGAACACCCCGCGCGGGTCACCAAACAGGCGGGGAATAAATTCGAGGAGGCCCGGCAGGGCGTGCGGTTGTACTTGCATCGGGGGCAAAGGTAGGGCCGGCGCCGGAGTAGGCGCTGGCGCAGAACTGCGAATAACTGGGGTTACCGCCGCACTTCGGCCACGGCCGTCAGGTACTTATCGAGCACCAGCTTTTCGTCGAATTTGGTTTCGGCCAGCTGGCGGCTGGCCTGGCCCATGCGCTGCAAGTCGGCGTCGGGCAGGCGCAGCACCTGCAGCATTTTGGCGGCCAAATCCTCGCCGCGGCGCACCTGGCAGAGGTAGCCGTTGAGGCCGTCGACCACGGTTTCACGGCAGCCGGGCACGTCGGTGGTCACGAGGGGTTTGCCCACGGCGGCGGCTTCGAGCAGGGTTTTGGGGGTGCCTTCGCGGTAGCTGGGCAGCACCACGCAGTCGGCGCGGTGCAGGTGGGCGGCCACGTCGTCGGAACGGCCCAGGTATTCGATGTCGCCGCTCTTGAGCCACTCTTCAAACGCGGCGCGAGGCACGCCCACCCCACCGGCCTCGTCGAGGCCGCCCAGCAGCTGCACGCGCGTGCCCGGCACGGCGGCCCGAATGGCCTTGGCGGCTTCGAAGTATTCGACCACTCCTTTCTCGTAGAGCACGCGGGCCACCATCAGGAACACAAACGGGGTTTGGCGCTGGAACCCGGCCGCGGGCCGAAACTTGTCGGTATCGACGCCGGAGCCGGGCAGCAGGTCGGTGATTTCGCGGCGCAGCAGGCCGTTGTCCAGGAACAGCTGGCGGTCGTCGCCGTTTTGGAAAAACACCTTGTGCGGAAAGCGAAAGGCGAAGCGGTAGAGCCCGAGGGCCACCTTGCTCACGAAGTTTTTGATGATGAACACCGTGCCCAACCCGCTCACGTTGTTGATGCTGGGAATGCCCGCCAGCTTGGCCGCGATGCTGCCGTAGATGTTGGGCTTGATGGTGTAGTGCAGCACCACGTCGGGCTTTTCGCGCCGGTAAATCCGGTAGAAGCGGCGGGTGAGCGCGGCGTCTTTCACCGGGTTGGTGCCCTTGTTTTCCATCAGGATGGGCACGAAGCGGCAGCCCAGTTCGGTTTCGAGGCGCGCGGAGTAATCATCTGGCGGGGCAATGGCCAGCACTTCGTGCCCGGCGGCCTGCAAAGCCCGCACGAGGCTGGCCCGGAAATTCCAAATATTCCAACTGGTATTGATGACGAGGGCGACGCGCACTTGTGGTGAATGAGTGAATGAGCGAATGAGTGAATGCGCAGCAAAGGTCGGGCCTACGCCGGTTTGCTGGCTTCGTTGCTCCTTTGCTCATTCACGCCCTCGCCCATTCACTCATTGTTCTGGTACTTTGTGGCCTGATTTTGTGTTAGCCCTGTTATGAACCTTCGCTTCACGTTCCTTCTGCTCTTCTCGCCGCTGCTGGGCGTGGCCAGGCCGCCGGTGCTGCCGGGCCAGTTGATTTACCAAAAAAACTGCGTGCGCTGCCACGGCGCCAACGGCAAGCTGGGCCTCAACGGTGCCCACGACCTCACCAAAAGCAACCTCAACGCCTTCGGCCGCACCTATCTGGTGACGAAAGGCCTGGGCAAGATGCCGGCTTTTGGCAAAACCCTCACGCCCGAACAGGTGCAGCAGGTGGTTGCCTACTCGCTTACGCTGAAGTAGAAACGGCCCTGCATCCTGCTTTTTTATCCGCTGATTACCAGCCGGCTTCATCCAGGAGCCGGCTATTTTTTTGCCCCACGCCATCGTGGCCGCCTTTACCGAAACCTGACCAATGGAATATCAAATTAATCTGCTTTATTAGTGCTAATATACAACTGCATTCCCTCATCCTTTACCGCCTTTTCTTCATGCAAAACACTTGTTCTTTCCGAAACTGCTTGGCTGCCGCCGGCCTGCTGGCGCTGAGTGCCGGGCCGGCACTGGCCCAAACGGGCGCGCTGCCCGCCGGCGTCACCCGCGTGACGTCCGTGGAGGGCATCACCGAGTATCAGCTCAAAAACGGGCTGCGGGTGCTGCTGTTCCCCGACCAGTCGAAGCCCACCGTGACCGTGAACATCACCTACTTGGTGGGCTCCCGGCACGAGGGCTACGGCGAGTCGGGCATGGCGCACTTGCTGGAGCACATGGTGTTCAAGGGTTCGACCAAGCACCCCAACGTGCCCCAGGAGCTCACCGAGCACGGCGCCCGCCCCAACGGCACCACCTGGTACGACCGCACCAACTACTTCGAAACCTTCGCGGCGACCGACGAAAATCTGAAGTGGGCCCTCGACCTGGAATCGGACCGCATGGTGAATTCGTTCATTGCCAAGAAGGACCTGGAGTCCGAGTTCAGCGTGGTGCGCAACGAGTTTGAGAGCGGCGAAAACTCGCCCTCGGACGTGCTCATGGAGCGGGTGCTGAGCACGGCCTACCTGTGGCACAACTACGGCAAGTCCACCATCGGCTCGAAGGAAGACATTGAGCGCGTGCCCATAACCAACCTCAAGGCGTTCTACCAGAAGTTTTACCAGCCCGACAACGCCGTGCTGCTCGTGGCCGGCAAGGTGGACGAGGCCAAGACCCTGGCCCTGGTAAACCAGTATTTTAGCCCCATTCCCCGGCCGGCGCGCACCCTGCAGCCCACCTACACCACCGAGCCCGTGCAGGATGGCGAGCGGCAGGTGACGCTGCGCCGCACCGGCGACGTGCAGGGCATCGGGGTGGGCTACCACACCCCCTCCGGCGCGCACCCCGACTACGCCGCCATGGACGTGCTGATGGACGTGCTGACCAACGAGCCCTCCGGCCGCATCTACAAGGCGCTGATTGAAAGCAAGAAGGCGTCCAGCCAATGGGGCTTCACGCCCACGCTGCACGACGCCGGCTTTGCCTACCTCTACGCCGAAGTGCGCCAGGGCCGCTCCCTCGACTCGGCCCGCACCGTGATGCTCACTACCCTCGACAACGCGGCCAAGCAGGCGCCCACGGCCGAAGAAGTGGGCCGCGCCAAAACCAAGCTGCTCAAGCAAGTAGAGCTGCTGTTCCAGAAATCCGACCAGGTGGGCCTGGCCCTGAGCGAGTTCATGGCCACCGGCGACTGGCGCCTGGTGTACCTCTACCGCGACCGCCTGCGCCAGGTGACGCCCGCCGACGTGCAGCGCGTAGCCGCGGCCTACCTCAAGCCCAGCAACCGCACGGTAGGCCTGTTTCTGCCCGACGCCACGCCCGACCGCGCCACCATTCCGGTGGCGCCCGACGCGGCCATCCAGGTGCGCGGCTACAAGGGCGAGGCGCCCATTGCGGCCGGCGAAGCCTTCGACGCCACGCCCGCCAACATCGACGCCCGCACCAAGCGCAGCCAGGAGGGCGGCGTGAAGCTGGCCCTGCTGCCCAAGCAAACCCGGGGCAACGCGGTGAGCTTGCAAATGAAGCTGCGCTACGGCGACGAAGCCAGCCTGGCCAACAAGCCCGGCCTGGCCAGCCTGACGGCCGCCATGCTGGAGCGCGGCACCAGAACCCGCTCTTACTCGCAAATCCGCGACGCGTTCGACAAAGCGAAGGCCCAGGTAAACATCAGCGGCAGCGGCCAAACCACCAACATCACGGTGCAGGCCGCCAAGGAAAACCTGCCCGCCGTGCTGGCCGTGGTGCTGGACTGCCTGCGCAACCCCACTTTCCCCGCCGCCGAGTTTGAGAAGCTGAAGCAGGAACGCCTGGCCGGGCTGGAAGCCCAGAAGCAGGACCCGCAAGGCCTGGCCTTCAACCAATCGCAGCGCCTAATTGAGCCCTACCCGAAAGGTCATCCCTTCGAAACGCTGACGTTCGACGACGAAATCAACGCCCTGAAAGCCCTGAAAGTGGAAGACGTGCGGGCGTTTTACCAAACGTTCTACGGGGCGCAGGCGGCCACGCTGGCCGTGGTGGGCGCTTTTGACGAGCCGGCGCTGCGCAAAAGCGTGAAAAGCCAGCTCGGCACCTGGAAAGCCAGCAAAGCTTACGCGCGCATTCCGCGCCAGCGCTTCGGGAACACGGCCACGGCCAAAGCCGGCGCCATTCAAACCAACGACAAGGCCAACGCCATGTTCGTGTCGGGCCTGCGGTTTCCGCTGCGCGACAGCTCGCCCGACTACCCGGCCGTGTACATGGCCAACTACATCCTGGGCGGCGGCTTTCTGAACTCGCGCCTGGCCACGCGCATTCGCCAGAAAGAGGGCGTGAGCTACGGCGTGGGCTCGTTCATCAGCGCCGACGACAACGACGAAGTGGGCAATTTCACTTCCTACGCCATCTACAACCCCGAAAACTCGGCCCGGCTGGAACAGGCCTACCGCGAGGAAATGGAACGCCTGAGCAAAGACGGCGTGACGGCCGAGGAGCTGAAAGCCGCCAAGTCGGCGGCCCTGCAAAGCTTCCAGGTGACGCGCAGCCAGGACGACGCCCTGGCCCGCAAATGGTCGCAGTACCTCACCAAGCCCGAGGGCCGCACCTTCACCTACGACGCCGAGTTGGAGCAGCGCATCAACTCGCTTACCGCCGAGCAGGTAAGCGCCGCCGCCAAAAAATACCTCGACTACCGCCAGCTCACCATCGTGAAAGCCGGCGACTTTACCCGCGCCGCCGCGGCCCAGCAGGTGAAGTAAGGCCCTGACTTTTTTTCTGTCAGGACGCTTCAATGACCGTTTCCGGGAACGTCGGGCTAAACGTTCCCAGCCCGTCATGCTGCGCTTTCCGAAGCATCTCTACTGCGCAAGTATTCAGTTACTGCTGCGGGAGAGATGCTTCGGCAAGCTCAGCATGACGTTCTTTTTTGCTCTCGTCTCAACAGTTTTTAGTATTGTTTAACGGTTTGGCGCCGTTCTTTTTTGCTGGAATTGCGTTTGTACACCAACTACCTTTATCCGACTACTGAACTTCCTTTTCCCCATGGCAAACAACCAATCCGGCGGCCGCAAGCCTGGCAACAGCACCCGCCACTTCGGCACCACCGACGGCGTGAAGGGCCGGGCGGGCCGCATTCTCGCCAAAGCCGCCGACAACGGCACCTACGAAACGGCCAAAGAGCAGGAAACCGCCGTGCTCGTGAGCGTGCCCCCGCGCCGCCAGTCCGAAGCGCAAACCACCGAATACCTTGACGAGCTGGCTTTTCTGATTGAAACGGCCGGCGCCACCGCCACCAAGCGCTTCGTGCAGCGCCTCGAAAAGCCCGACATCCGCACCTATGTGGGCGAGGGCAAGCTGGCCGAAATCAAGGCCTACGTGGAGCACGAAGACATCAGCATGGTGGTGTTCGACGACGACCTCTCCCCTTCCCAGCTTCGCAACCTGGAAGCCGAGCTGAAAGTGAAAATCATTGACCGCTCGCTGCTCATTCTGGACATTTTTGCCCTCAGGGCCAAGTCGGCCACCGCCCGCACGCAAGTGGAGCTGGCGCAGTACCAGTACCTGCTGCCCCGCCTCACCGGCCTGTGGACGCACTTGGACCGGCAGCGCGGCGGCGTAGGCACCAAGGGCCCGGGCGAAACGGAAATCGAGACCGACCGCCGCGTGGCGCGCGACCGCATCGCCTTTCTCAAAGACAAGCTCGAAGACCTCGACAAGCAGGCCCACACCCAGCGCAAAACCCGGGGCGGCAGCATCCGCGTGGCCTTGGTGGGCTACACCAACGTGGGCAAAAGCACGCTGATGAACGTGCTGGGCAAGGCCGACGTGTTTGCCGAAAACAAGCTGTTTGCCACCGTGGACGCCACCACGCGCAAGGTGGTACTCGACAACCACCCGTTTCTGCTATCCGACACGGTCGGGTTCATTCGCAAGCTGCCCACCCGCCTGATTGAAAGCTTCAAAAGCACGCTCGATGAGATTCGCGAAGCCGACTTGCTGCTGCACGTCGTGGACATTTCGCACCCCGGCTTCGAGGAGCAGATTCAGGTGGTGAACGACACGCTGGCCGACATTGGCGCGGCCGACAAGCCGGTGCTGCTGGTGTTCAACAAAATAGACCAGTACCAGCCCGACGATTCGGAAAAAGACCCCTTCGGCGAGGTGCTGGATGCCGAGGACGACGGCACCGCCCCGCGCCCGCCGCTGGCGCAGCTGCAAGCCACCTACATGGCCAAACTGCACGACCCCGTGGTGTTTGTGTCGGCCCAGGAGCGCACCAACCTGGAGGAGCTGCGCGAGCTGCTGGCCAAGCGGGTGGCGGCCCTGCACCAGCAGCGCTATCCGCACGCTGCGCTTAATGCGCAATGAAAAAGGAGCAATTGTCGTTTGACCAGCGTTGAGCTGCAGCCAACTTTCGTGACAAGCCCCGGTTCTGTTGCAGAGCCAGGGCTTGTCACATTACAAGGTCAGGCTGGTCAGCGTTAGCTGCGCCGGCCTGCGGTTGCTTGGGTGCGCTCACAGCGACAGCTGCTCCTTCTTCATTGCTCATTAAGCGCAGCGTTATTGCTGGTTTCCGCGTAAGGGCAGAATGTGCTTCATTTAAGCAAAGCATGCCCTCATGAATTCAGCTTTTTCTTTTCGTTTTGGCCCTTGTGCGGCCGTTCTTTTGCTGATGTCGCGCGCGGCGCTGGCGCAGGAAACCACCCCGCCGGTGTACCCGGCCGCCGCGCCCACGGCCACCGACTCGGCCACCAACGACAGCAACCTGCGCGACAAACAGCAGTTTGCCAACCCCTCGGTGCTGGGCATGGGCCCGAGCAAGGGCCTGATAGTGCGCTACGAGCGCATGCCCCGCTTCGGGGTGAAATCGTCGGCGAAGGTGGAGGGGCTGAACGACTTCAGCACCGACGCCACCAAAAACGCCCGGCTGTCCATCAAAGGCTACATTCCGGCCTGGAACCACCCGCACCTCAAGGTCATCGTGGGGTTGAGCTACGAGCGGGAGGAATTTCAATTTGCCCAGCTGCCGACAATGTACGAGCTGTACGACAACATTGAGAACAAGGGCCTGAAAAGCACGGCCGCGCAAATAGCCGTTATCCGGCCCGTGGACGCCGTGCACTGGTACCTGGCCCGCGTGAAGGGCGAGCTGAGCGGCGACTACACGTCCGGCGAGCTGACCCGGTCGGACTACACGCGCTTTTCGGCCGAGGCCATTTACGGGTGGAAGCGCAGTCCGAATTTTTCGTGGGGCGTCGGGTTTCAGTACGGCTACACGTTTGGGCGGCTGAGCCTGTACCCGGCCGTGATTTACAACCGCACGTTCAACAGCCGCTGGGGCGTGGAGGCGCTGGCCCCGGCCCGCGTCACGGTGCGCTACAACGTGTCGCCGAACTCGCTGCTCTACGCCGGCTACACCGTGGACGGCTACAACTACATCGTGCGCCTGCGCAGGCCCCTGGCCCGCGACGGGCAACCCGACAAACAAGTCCTGAACACGCTGGAGCTGCGCGAAACCGAAGTCAAATTTCGCCTGCGCTGGGAGCGGGAGCTGCTGAGCTTCCTGTGGCTGGGCGCCGAGGCCGGCTACCGCTACAACTACGCGTTCGACGCCTTCGACCGCACCAACGCCGACCGCGAGAAAATCATCGATTCCAAGTTCAACGGCGCGCCCTACGCCGGCCTGGAGCTGTTCATCACGCCGCCCCGCAAGCTGCTGGAAAAGGCCGGCGTGCGCCGGTAGCACGCGCCCGTGGAACTTCCCACCCGCTGCTTATCTTTCCAGTCGGAAACTCTTGCCCACAATTATGGCTGCTCCTGTTGCGGATGTGCGAAATGAATTACACGAGTTAATCGATGCCATCCCCAACACGGAGGTGCTGTTGGCCGTGCGCACCATTTTGGCCGCGCAGTGGCGTTCCCAAATGCCTGCTGTTGTTTTATCGGCAGAAGCTGAAGAGGCCGTAAGAGAAGGATTGCAGCAGTTGAACGCAGGCCAAGGCATTTCGCACGAGCAAGTAATGGCCGAAGCACGCGCCAAGTACGGGCACGCATGAACGTAATCTGGTCGCCCCGCGCCAACCGCGAATTCATAAAGCAGGCTCAATGGCTGGAGCAGAGCCGGGGCAATCAAGCGGTGCTGCAGTACTACGATGAAGTAGAGAAAGCCATCAAGCGCATTTCGATGCCTGATTTCGTTCTCTACCGAGCCGTTGCTAATAACCCTGGGTTGCATTGCTACCCATTCAATCGGTTCACCGAACTTTATTACCGTCTTGGGGCCGGACAAGTCGAGTTGGTTTGTTTTTTCGATAATAGGCAAGACCCCAAAAATCGGGGCTTTTAAGCTTTGCTCCGGCGGCGCTTAATGCTCTTCAGCCATGCATAAGTAGCTTCCTGGGCCCGTAGCGGCTTGGCACCATCCGCAGGCAGAATGAAATTGTTCTCGAAATCGCGGGCCTTTACGTTGTCGTGGCGCTGGAAGTCGAGCAGGTGGCGCACCTCGGCGCGTAGGCCTTCGTCGAGGATGGGGAAGGCGACTTCCACGCGCCGGTCCAGGTTGCGGGTCATCCAGTCGGCGGAGGAGACGCACACTTTTTCCTCGCCGCCGTGGGCGAAAACGTACACGCGGCTGTGCTCCAGGTACCGGTCCACGAGGCCGCGCTGGCTGATGTTTTCGCTGAAGCCGGCCTGCCCGGGCACCAGGCAGCCAATGCCGCGCACGATGAGCTCGACCCGCACGCCGGCCGTGCTGGCTTCGTAGAGCTTGGCAATCATGCCCCGGTCTTCCACGGCGTTCACCTTGAGGATGATGTAGGCCTCTTTGCCTTTCTGCGCCTGCTTTATCTCGTAGTCAATCAAAGCGTTGAGGCCGGTGCGCAGGCCAAAGGGCGCCACCAGCAAGTGCTTGAACTCGGGCACCACCTGCTGGTCGCGCAGGTAGCCAAACACGGCGTCGGCCTCGCGGGTCAGTGCTTCGTTGGCCGTGAACAGGCCGTGGTCGGTGTAAATTTCGCTGGTGCTTTCGTTGAAGATGCCGGTGCTGAAATACGCGTAGCTGCGGGTGGTTTCGTTGGCTTCGCGGCGGGCAATGAGCAGCAGCTTGCTGTGCACCTTCAGCTCGGGCGGGGTGAAAATGACGTTGGCGCCGGCGCGCTTCAGCTTGTCGGCCCAAAACAGGTTGGACTCCTCGTCGAAGCGGGCTTTCAGCTCCACCACCACCGTCACCTGCTTGCCGTTCCTGGCGGCTTTCAGCAAGGCTTTCACCACGGCGCTTTTGCTGGCCACCCGGTAGAGCGTGATGCTGACGGCGGACACGCGCGGGTCGGCGGCAGCTTCGCGCAGCAGGCGCGTCACGTAGTCGAAGGACTGGTAGGGCGGGTGCAGCAGGTGGTCGCGGGCGGCAATAGCGGCCAGCAGGCTGCCCGTGCGCGGCAGCGTGGGGTGCGGCAGGGCCGGCCGGCCGGGGTACTGAAAGCTGGGCTCGCCGAAGTCGGGAAAGCCAAAAAAATCGCGGAAGTTGTGGTAGCGCGAGCCCTCCACCAGCTCCTCGTCGGTGATGCCGGTTTTCTGCTTGAGGGCGCGCAGGGTTTCGGCGGGCATTTCGGGGTCGTAGAGCAGGCGGGCCGGGAAGCCGGTGGTGCGCTTGGCCA
>DASVTG010000585.1:0-5570 GCA_036387695.1 Hymenobacter sp.
CCACGGCGGCTTCGCCGTACGGCAGGGCCCGGGCGGGCTGCTCGTTGTGCAGGACATAGCACAAGGTGTTTAGCAAGCGCAAACGGGTGGTGTCGGCCAGGCGGGTCGACAACTTCTGGCGCATGGCCTCAACGCCGGCCGACGGCTGCTGCACTGCGCCCACTGGCCCCGCCAAGGCCAGCGCGAAGCCGATGGCAAGCAGCCACACAAGCAAAATTCCGGGCCGCGGCAAAGTAGGCTGCATCATGCTTGCCAAAGATAAGCACAGTCGAGCCAATTTTCACGCTTTAATGCTATTTCACAAAAAGCAACTTGCTTAATCTCATTAAACGGTCCAAAGCGGAAATATACCCTGAGTTGTACTCAGCAATTTATTTTCGCCACGCGCTGCTGATGTCGGCCGCCTTCAAACTTTGTTTTTAGAAACAACGATACAATTTCCTGCGCCTGGGCCTCGCTCACGTAGCGGGCGGGCACGCACAGCACGTTCGCGTCGTTGTGCTGCCGGGCCAGGGCCGCTAGTTCGGGCAGCCACGCAATGGCCGCGCGCACGCCGGCGTGCTTGTTGGCCGTAATGCACACGCCGTTGGCCGAGCCGCAGAGCAAAATGCCCTGCGCAAACTCACCGGCGGCCACGGCCGCCGACAGCGGGTGCGCCACGTCGGGGTAGTCCATGGAATCGGCGGAATAAGTGCCGTAATCCTGAATTTCGTAGCCCTGGCCACTCAGCCAGGTGCGAAGCATTTCTTTTTGGGCGAAGCCGGCGTGGTCAGAGCCAAGGGCGATTTTGCGGTTGGGCATGGGGTTACTGGGCGCCGGCTTGCTCCTGCGCCAGCTTGGCGTTGAGGCGGGCCGTGTCGCCGCGCCGCACGGCGCGGGCAATGTTGATGCTCAGCTCGTAGAGCAGCAGAATGGGAATGGTGACGATGATTTGGGCCGTGATGTCCGGCGGGGTAATGACGGCCGCAATCACGAGGATGACCACAATGGCGTGCTTGCGGTAGACCTGCATGATTTCGGGCGTGACCAACCCCGCCTTGGCCAGGAAGAAAATCACCATGGGCAACTCAAACACGAAGGCGCACGACATGGTCATCGTCGTCAGCGTGGAGATGTAGCTCTGCATGTCAATCTGGTTCTCAATGGTGGGGTCCACCGTGTACGAAGCCAGAAAGTTGATGCTGAGCGGAGCCGCGATGTAGTACCCAAACAGCAGTCCCAGAATGAAGAGGATTGAGACGAAAAACACGGCGCCTTGCGAGTTTTTGCGCTCGTGCGGGTACAGGCCGGGCTTCACAAAACGCCAGATTTCCCAGAACAGGTAGGGAAACGCCAGCACGATGCCCACCACAAACGACGTGCTGATGTGCATGGCCAGCTGCCCGCTCATCTCCCGGTTTTGAATCACGAAGTTCACGCTGTTGGCGCACGGCTCGGTCGAACCCATCATCTGGCCCAGCTTGCAAAACGTGCGGTAGGTCCAGAAATCGTTGCGCGAAGGCCCCAGAATCAGGTCGTGAAACAGGAATTCTTTGGCAAAAAAAGCGCCTGTGGCGAACACCACCACCGAAATAGCCGCCCGGATGACGTGCCAGCGCAAGGCCTCCAGGTGGTCGATGAAGGACATTTCGTGCTGTTCGCCCAGCGGTTTCGGTTGTTGCGGTTGAGGTTGCACGGAAATCAATGGGTGAATGGGTAAATGGGCGAATGGACAAACGAGGAGGATGTACGAAGAAACAAGCTGTCGGGGCCGAAGCCACCGCGTTTGCTGCCATTCACCCATTCGCCCATTCGCCCATTCACCCATTGGCTACGCAAATAGCGGATAGTCCTGCAGCCAGGAATTGACCCGGGCCCGGACTTGCCCAATGCGGGTGTCGTTGTCGTGGTTGGTCAGGGTTTCGTCAATCAGCTCCACGATGCTGGCCATGTCGGACTCGCCCAGGCCGCGGGTAGTTACGGCCGCCGAGCCAATGCGGATGCCGCTGGTCACAAACGGCGACTTATCGTCAAACGGCACCATGTTTTTGTTGATGGTGATGTCGGCGCGCACCAGCGTATTCTCAGCGAGCTTGCCGCTCAGGCCTTTCGAGCGCAGGTCAATCAGCATGAGGTGGTTGTCGGTGCCGCCCGAGATGATGTCGTAGCCCAGGCCCACGAAGCCCGCGGCTAATGCTTGGGCGTTGCGCGCCACCTGCTGCGTGTAGGTTTTGAAGTCGTCGGTCAGCGCCTCGCCGAAGGCCACGGCCTTGGCGGCGATGACGTGCTCCAGGGGCCCGCCCTGGGTGCCGGGAAACACGGCGCCATCGAGCACGGCCGACATGGGCCGAATTTCGCCTTTCGGCGTTTTCAGACCGAAGGGGTTCTCGAAGTCTTGGCCCAGCATGATGAGGCCGCCGCGGGGGCCGCGCAGGGTTTTGTGCGTGGTGGTGGTCACGATGTGGCAGTGCTCGAACGGCGAGTTGAGCAGGCCCGTGGCGATGAGGGCCGAGGGGTGCGAAATGTCGGCCAGCAGCAGGGCGCCCACTTCGTCGGCGGCTTCGCGCAGGGCGGCGTAGTTCCAGTCGCGGGAGTAAGCCGAGGCGCCGCAGATAATCATCTTGGGCCGCTCGCGGCGGGCAATTTCCTTCACCTTGGCCCAGTCGATGAGACCGGTTTCTTTCTCAACACCGTAAAAGCTGGGCACGAAGTATTTGCCCGAAAAGTTGACCGGCGAGCCGTGGGTGAGGTGGCCGCCGTGGCTCAGGTCAAACCCCAGGATTTTGTCGCCGGGCTTGAGGCAGGCCAGGAACACGGCGGCGTTGGCTTGGGCGCCGGAGTGGGGCTGCACGTTGGCCCAGGCCACGCCAAACAGCTCCTTCACGCGGTCGATGGCCAGCTGCTCCACCTGGTCCACGATTTCGCAGCCGCCGTAGTAGCGCTTGCCGGGCAGGCCTTCGGCGTACTTGTTGGTGAGCACGGAGCCTTGGGCGGCCATCACTTGTTCCGAAACGTAATTTTCGGAGGCAATGAGCTCAATGCCGTGGGTTTGGCGGGTTTTCTCCTGGGCAATGAGGTCGAAAACGGCGGTGTCGAGAAGGCGAGCGGGGGCTACTGTTTGCATGAGCGTAAAGGTAAGGAGGGAGGGTGGAAGGTGAGAATGATCTAAGGAGGAGTTGAGAACCTGTCATTCCTAATCTGGCATTCGCGCCACGCAGGGGCTTTGCGGCGTTTGCTCCAGCCATAATCCTGATGAGTCATTGAGAAATGAAAAGGCGTTGCGAGGCGCTTCGGATGATGGCAGCCTCAGCCTTCGCATTCCCTCTTATTTCCGCCAATTCCGTTGTTACTTGCCAGTGCCTTTGCCATCTCTCATGTCTGCGCCTCTCGCCGAAACCCTTACCCAACTGCGCGTCGGCAATCAGAAATTTCTGATTGACTTCTACCAGCGTAGCCGGCATTTGTTTGCACGCTGGGCCCAGCGCCAGCACCAACTTGCTCCGGCTCAAGCCCATGAGTTGCTGCAAGACACGCTGCTCGACTTCTACGACCAAGTAGCCGACGGGCGCCTCACCATCTTGCCTGCGGACTTGCGCGACTACATCTACGGCATGGCCCAGCAGCGGCTAGCGGCCCAGGTACCGGCTCACGTGCCACTGCCAGCCGCCGAGGCCAGCCGGCGCCAGCGCCTCCTGGCTCAGTTCAACCTGCTGGGCAATGACTGCCAGCAGGTGCTCACCTATTTCTACTTCCGAGGCTATCACTTCGAGAAAATGGGCGGCAAAATGGGTTTCCCTAACGCCACGGTGGCCCGACTTCAGAAGAGTGCCTGCTTGCGCAAACTTTACGAACTGTTGAAATGAGTCCGTCGACTCCACCCCTGCCCGACCTGCGCCCGTACTTCGACGAGCTGGAGCGCTTCGCCGATGGCCAGATGCCGCCCGACGAGCAGGCAGCTTTTGAGCTACGCCTGGAGCAGGACGAGGCCCTGGCCGACGCCCACGCTACCTATGAGCAGCTCACGGCCGACCTGCGCTGGGCAGCCGGGCACGACACCCTGCGCCTACGCCTGCAAGCCCTGGACGAACGCATGAACGAGCGGGGCGATGCCCTGGCCCGCGTCGAGCTACAAGCGCAGCGCCGGCAGCGCCGCTGGGCGGTGCTGGGCACCCTGAGCGCCGTGCTGCTGCTGGCGGCGGGCGTGGCGGCGTGGTACTTCACCCGGCCCAACCCGGCCCGGCCTTCGCGCAGCTGGGAAACTTACTACCAGCCCGACCCCGGCCCGGCCGTGACCACCGGCTTGCTGCACAGCCGCCCCCTGCTTGCCGAAGCCCTCGACCAGTATCAGTCCGGCCACTACCCGGCGGCGTTGCACTCGCTGGGCCGCGTATCAGCGGCTAGCGTGGGTGCCGATACCCTGCTTTACCTGCGCGGCCTGATGCTGCTGCGCCAAGGCCAGGGCAGCGCGGCCCAGCTTTACCTCCGCCGCGTGAGCGAGGAAGGTGATGCTGGCGAGCTGGCCCGCCGCGCGCGCTACCACCTGGGTATGGCCCATTGGCAGGCCAACGAACTGGCTCCGGCCCTGGCCGACCTGCGCGCCGTGGCCACCGACTCGCTCAATCCCTACCGGGCTTCCGCGCAGCGGGCCGTGGCGGCAGGGGTGCTGGAGGGGCGGTAATCCCATTGAGCAGGGCCAGCGCGTGTTTCTTCGCGTCTTCGCCGCGGGGATGAAGTTGTCTCGCCGGCACGACCGAAGCGTTTGAAACGCCAAGCTTTGGAGCAGCACGTTGTAAATGCGCGTCAAAAGGAGAAGAATAGTTTAAAAAACAGGTGCCTTGATTTTGAAACGCGGGGTAAAAACACAACCGGGGTGCCGCTCAGAAAGCAGCACCCCGGTTGCTTATAACCATGAGTGAAACGAGTAACTTATTTGCAGCTTATTTCTCGATTCGTAGCTGCTGACGGCTCAGCACCTCTTTGCCGCGCAGGATGTGCACAAAGTAGAGCCCGGCCGGCAGCTTATTGGTAACCAGGCGCACGGTTTCTGCGCCCCGGCTGATTTGCTCGGCGCGGGCTTGGCCATAGCTGTCGAACAGGCGCACCGTGACCGGGCGAGTCGCGTCGGCGTTTTCGACGTGCACGTCCACGGTTTCCTTGGCCGGGTTGGGGTAGAGGGTAGCCGTCGTTGGTGAATTTGGGGCGGCCATTCGAAATGATGGGCACGACCTACCCCCGGAATACGTCGTGTACTGCTGACCAAAGGAACTTTGCACCTGACTTACTCCAGCGCAAGTCGTTGCCCCGACCACATAGCCATTTAGGCTGTAGTTGCTGTAGGGCAGGTTCGTGAATGTGATGGATTTAGTATCGGACGAAACGCTGTAATTGAAGTTAGGTCCTGAATTGTATACATACCAAGTATATGGACCCACACTGCCGTAGCTTTCCGTAATGGTAAAGGTGGCCCTGGACACAGCGCAGGTAGTTCCGTTTTGATTGCCTTGGGCATTGGTTACCACCACGCGTCCCTCCCCCACCGCCACGCGCCGAGTGGCCGTAGTATTGTAGCAGCCGTTGCTTATCTGAGCTGT